>JBGTKH010000149.1:0-6903 GCA_041744735.1 Pirellulaceae bacterium
ACGTCGTTGTCGAATGTCAACTCGCCGGCCGAAACTGCCGACACCGCAAACGCGCTTAGCAGTCGCATTTCAAGTGCGAACATTACCTCACTTCGTCCGGCAACGCGCTGTACACGCAAATCCCCGACATTGCGTGGAAAAATGAAACCGTGAGCGCTGCGGTGGCGGGTGATCATCATCGTTCGGTCGAGGTCCAATCGGCGGGTACAAAAACTTGGCGGGAAACAACAGTATCCAACAATCACGCGGAAAATTCAACGGTGGGCCAGTAGTGCAATCAGCATGAAGAATCGCACTGGGGTGTGACTCAATCCTTCCTGGCAACTTGGGGAATCATCGCCTTGCCGGAACTTAGTGATGGTGGTGCGTGTGGTAATGTTCGAGCATGGCGTCGCCGAAGTCGTTGTCGAAGTCGCGGTAGACACAGTGCACGTGATTGGCGCCGTCTTGCGTGTTGTCGTACTCGATCAGGAACGTCGGGCCTTGAATCAGGTAATGATGCGGCTCGCCGGGCTCCAGTCCGCCTGCCCAGATGAAATGAATCTTGTCCGTGCCGGCGCGATCGATGCGGGCCAGGTCCTGATCCGCCAGTTCCTTGCGAATGCGTCCGATGTGTTCACGCACCAGCTTCATCAGAATCTCGCGCTGCTCATGCTTCATCGCCGCGGCCGCCAGCCCGCGCGGTTTGTCGCGTTCGATGCGGCGTTTGTTACCCGTGGTCAGTCCGCCCACGGTTTCGGTGAGGAAGTCCGGAATCTTTCTGAAACCGGTTTTCCGTTGTTCGGCGTCGAATGATTTGGCCAGCGCCCGCCCGAGTTCGGTCTCCCATTTCAGAACCTGAAGCCCTTTGCGTGGCCCGTCCGGAACCGTGGCCGGAATCGCGCCAAAGAACGACGGCGTCACCGAGATCCAGCGTCCCGCGACGACCGTCACGTTCAGCGACAGATGAAAACCTTCGACGCGGTATCCCCACGTCCCGTCCGGCGATGGATTGCCGAAGATGGTGAAGTAGTACTGATCCGAATCGCGGTACACATTGTGCATCTCGTCGGTCTCGCGCAGGTAATCGCCGAGGCTCATGATCGTCAGTGCCTTCTGATTGCCAACATGACTTAGCGCGGCACTCATCAGCGCATATCCCAGTTGCCGCTGTCCGTCCTTGAGCTGCTTGAGCGGCACGCCACGCCGCGCGATCGGAAAGAAATGGAAATTCCCCCGTTCGGCATCCTGAAACAAATACTTCGCCTGCATCGCTGGATCGAGTGAATCAATGAACCGCTGCGCGGTCACTGCAAGTTCCTGCGCAACCTCCCGCGAATCAATCGCATTCGGCGGCACTTCGACCGGGTCATCCGCCCCAGCGATCGACAGCGACACGACCGCAGCCATCAGCGTCAAGCAACAAAAACATCGGCGAGTGTAACTCATGGTGGTCCTCTCTGACAAAGTATTGCCGAATCGTGGTGTGAAAAATACTTTCCCAACATTCGATTCCCATGTCAACATTCTGAAAGCCAAGCGACTTCGATTCGCAAGCGGCCTTTATCGATAACGGCAACTCTGGCGCGCACACGTTCCTCATTAAAGCGAGCGAGCAACTCCTCGTCGTTCGGTGTCCGATTTTAATCGAAGTTGACGTAGATTGTATCGTCCACAGCCTGTACGCCGCCGGGGCAAGTGACCTTGTAACGCCTGTCGCGCTTGACCTTCAGAGGAGCATTGCGAAGGATTGCGCCGACCTGCAGCGATTCTGACCCGACATAGCTTCCTGACGACGAAGGAGTCGCCGAGGTATAAGCGTCGCGAATTTCCCGGACCGAACGCGCTATGACTTTGCTGCATCGGTCGATGGGACCGACGTGGCTTGGCGACGCATCGTAGCAAACGCAAATCGGTGTCAATAGGTCGCCGGTAGTTTGCCTCGCTCGCGCAACGCAAAGTAACAGTTCTCCGCGCCTTCCGGATTCGAGTTTGACGGGGCACGCTTCCGCCGCAGGTCAGGAGGATCGTCCGGGAACGCCATGCTCTCTTCGTAGAGATCGGGATGCGAGTGGCGAAGGGCTTCAAGAATGCGCATCCAGCGCGAGCGGTGCCCAACGTTGGACGGATTATTTAATCGTAGCACGTCTTGTAGCTTCCTGCCGTCGGCATTCAGCGGTTCGACTTCTCCGTCCGCCTTAATTCGCAGGCAATCGCCAAACGCAACAGCGCACGGATCGGGAACGGAGAGAACATCGCTTTTAGCGGCGTTGCAGGTCCGGCAGGCGTAGAGGAGGTTCGCGTATTCGCACTTTCCAAGCGGATCGACAGAGACAGGCACGAAGTGTTCGATATCAAAGGTTCCCGGTCGGCCGTACCACTGCTCCCTGTGGAGGCAAAACACGCACCGAAACGTGAACTCATCGCGCAGCCAATCACGATAGCTGCCGTAGTCGTCATAGCCGGCCGGCCCGTGACGACGAACATGTGGCTCAGCGGGGTACTCGAATCCTGTCATCAAACATCCTTGTGTCATTTGCCGGCCTTTGCCAACACCAGGTCTTCGAGTTGTTCGAGTACGTCGGTCGGCCGCGGAGCGACTTGCTCCAAATGATAGTCCGCATAAGCCTGCAAGCCGTCGAGTTCGGAACGCTCCGATGAAGACAACGTCCCGCAGATGTCTTTGTCAATCAATTCTCCCCGTCTGCGGTTGGCCGTGGACCAATCCGCTTCGTAATCCACGAAATCGGCGAAGTGGAGTTTTCCTTCCAGCTCGTCGGGAAGGAATCGGGTTTGGTCGAAGGACACGCCGACTCGCTCCCAACCGTTAAAGAGCGAGAGGATCGCTTTTTCGAGTTTGCGAGGCAAGCCGTAAAGCCGAAGCACTTCCGCGTCGACCTGGGCCATGAGCTTTCTTAGCACTTCACTTGTCGCTCTGTCCGTAGCCCCTGCTAGATAGACGCGTACAGCTTCCTCGACGGCACCAAAGTCCGAACTCGCCGGCAACGGAATCTGACGCATATCTCCAACGAGGTTATGCCGCTTTCCGAGATGACAAAACGCGTACGCATTGGCGATAGGCGAATTCAAGAACGCCCAAAGCACCGCGAGCGAACACTCACGCGGCCTTGCGGTAACAAAAGTACTAGCGAAGGCACGACCTTTGCCGTCAATCAATGCTTTGAGTCGCCACGGGCCGCGAGTTACGGGAGAGTAATTGAGCAAGACCTGAGGGGCATCAACGGTGGTGCCGAATAGCGGACGTCTGATGGCTTCGTCGTCTAAATTCATCCAGAACAGTTGTGGGAGTTCGTGTAATTGAATACCTCGTTCGAAACGAACAAATCCTTGCTTGGCACCAGGGAAGCGTTGCTCTGAATAAGTACTGACTCCGTCGGGTAACGATTTGCTGTGGTACATCAGCCCCTGGCCGATGACCGCCACGTCACTTGCTTTGGGGTTGTCTGACAGCTCAGACCAGACTTCCTCTAGGTCGGGAACACGCAAGTCCCAATGAACACGTTCATTGAAACGCGACTGCGGAACGATACGCGTATTTGGGGCGTTGTACGATTGACGAAAACCCTCCATTTCTCGTTCGCGAATCCGGCGGTATCGCACACTCGGTCGCGTTGGTGACCGCAGAGGCAAACGCCGCCCGAGTAGAATCGCCGACTCAGCATCCGAGAATGAAAAGACCTTGTCGGGGAACAGTGAAATCTCTCTTAGCTCGTAGTTCTCGACAATCATTTTCCGAACATCTTGGGCAAAGCTACTGTGCAGCACACCCGCTGGGAGGATCACACCGAAGACACTGCCGTCCGTCAGGGAGGGTAACGTCCGTCGCAGCATTTCCGCAGCCTTGTTGTAGATGCAGATTTCTGTTCCTTGCCTTTTGTAGGTAGCGGTCTCCTGTTCTGAAAAGTTTCCAAACGGCGGATTGGCAAGGAAAATCGTATTCCCCTTCGTCTGTTCCCCCAGGCGATCGCCGATAAACATATCCTCGACGCGCAAATCCCAACCGTCCGGGTTTGGGATATCGGTTAGCGTCAATGAGAGTCTCGCAAGCTCGAGTGCAAACGCATCGATGTCGGTACCGTGCAATCGACTTCGCAGATACGGGCCGCGACGGCTGGGGACGGATTTGTCGGCAGGTAGAAGTTGCGTCAGCAGCCGCATTGCCGACACGAGAAATGCAGCGTGCCCGCAAGCAGGCTCAAAAACACTTCGATCGTTCTCGGGGATGTCCTCGATCCAATCGGCAAGATGCCCGAGCACATAGTCGACGAGATACGAAGGAGTGCTGTGCGTGCCGAGCTGTGACCGCGTCCTTTTTGAAATGAGAGTGTTCTCGTAGACGAAGGCGAGCGATTCGGTTGTCGTCAACGCCAAGCTGCTGAATCGGTCGATCGTCCGGGCCGACTCGCGCAGCGCTTCGAGCTTCTGCTTCGAACCGGCACTGAATGGCTCCGTGCCGTAATGCTTGGCGACACGCTGGAATACGTCCTCAACGTCGTCTAGGTCCAGATCTTCAAAGTTGGGCACTTGCTTGTCGCGGAGGATCTTGCCAGAGACAAGCCAGAAAATGGTCTGCAGTAGCCATTGTCCCTGCTCACTCGTCACGTCATCCCAGCCGAGTTGCTTCTTCAATCCGGTGACGTTCCGTGAAATGAGGCGGCTGAGGGCTGTTCCAACCTCTTCCTCAATCAGAGGCATCACGCCCACATCGACGAAGTCCAACTGGTATTCGCTTCGCACGCGGCCGAGAGTCTTGGCGCGGTAAACGGCGTCCGGAGAGAATTTGTCCTGATGCGCACGAAAGAACCCGTCAATCTTCGCAGCCGGCACGCTTTCCAGCCATTCTGCCGAGTCTCGACCTTGCTTCCACCATTGAAGGCTGTCCTGACAGCACACAAAGACGAGTGGTGCGCCTATCGACCGGCACGCTTCGACGGCCTTGCGCGGCTCCGGACTCTCGGATAGAACTGCCACGCACGCCGAACGGGAATCTGTGGGGAATTGAGCGAAGCCAATAAGCGGTATCGTATGGTTGTCGCCAAGCGCGAAGTCACTGCGCAGCAGATTCGGTCGATACCCGCACGAGCGCAGCGGGTTCTTCAGGTCTTCCGGTCTCAGCAAGACAGCTGCGATGGCGACGGCTCCTCGGTGCGTTCGGTATTCAAATTGAGATTGCCTTATGCAGGCAACTGAAATGGCAGTTTCGATATTCTACCGACACCTTCGGACCAACGCATCACCATATCTGCGGGCGATATGATGCGACAGTCAAAGGAATTCAGGCGTAATCATTCACACGGAGCCGTTCTGCCGCCGATCCCGAGTCGCATTAATGTCGACTTACCCGACAGCTTGTGAGCTTGCCGTGCCAGACGCCCCGCGTCGGTCCGACACACCGCTGAGTGTCTTGTCATTTCCCCTCCCGGCAGCTTGGCTCGGTAGAAGACGGAGTGGTGGCGGTTGTCGTCGTAGGCGAAGGTTAGGAACTGGCCGTCGGGGCTGATGAAGCCGTCGGGGTAGTTGAGGCGGCCTTGGGGGCCGTCGCGGGATTGTTGAACCAGTACACGGCGGTAGGGCCAGGTTTTGAGGCCGTCGAAGCTGATCCAGAGTGCCAGCGGGCTGCGGTGGTTTGGATTCGGATTGTGCAGTAGCGCCACGATGTCGCCGCCGAGACTGTAGAGCGTGGCCTTTGAGCCGGGGTTGGGGATGGTGGTTTTCTGCGCCAGCGCCGGCCAAGTTCGCCCGCCGTCCTTTGACTCCGCATAATAGAGCACGCTGCCGAGGTGGTCGGCGCGGATGAGCATGGCGATCGTGCTTTTGGTTAGCTCGACGATGTTGTTCTCGGCCCAGCCGTGGTAATCGTCGTTGTCCGTGAGCCGGATGTTGCCGTGCTCGGTCCAGGTCTTCCCGCCGTCGTCGCTCATCAGCACGCCGTTGCGCGGATCGGTCGGCGGCGAGAAGCGGCGGATGTTGGAAATCGCTCGCGTGTCGGCGACTCGCAGATAATGTTGAAACGGCAGCAGGATGCGGCCGTCGCGGGTGACGATGTGGTTGCGGATGAAGGTGCGATCGTGCAGGCGGCCGGGCGCCGGTTCGAGTTTGCTCCAGGTGCGGCACGAGTCGTCGCTGTGCGTCATCCATTCCTTCCAGCCGGCGAAGGTGCCGTCGTGAGTGGCCACGAACAGCGTGCAGCGATCGCCGTGGACCATCAGCTCCGAGGGTACCAGCGCGGCAGCCGGGTCCTTCGCCTTTACGCCGAGATCGATCGGCTGCATCGGCGTCCAGGTTTTTCCTTGGTCCTGGCTGCGCGAGATAAACACGCGATTGGCCGGCAGCGGTTCGGTGTGTCCGCCGCCGAGCATCACGGTGACCCACGATCCATCGGGCATCGCACGTACGGTCGTGTCGCAGGCCAATTGATTGGGCGGCTGGCCGTCGAAAATGATCGTCGTGAAGTCTTCCTTGGCGTCCGCGGCGGCTTGCCGATCCCAGTCCACGACCGCAGGCCGACTCGGTGGAGACTCGCGGGTTCCTGTCCGCTATTTCTCCGATGTGGCACGAACCTCATCCAACGCGAAGGTTGTGAAATACAACTGATAGTTTCCGTTTTCCCAACAGTCGTACAAAACGCCGATGCGACCGTTCGGTAGCAGCGCCATGCTCGAGTATTGACCGTCTCGCTTACGCAGTAGCAGCGAGCCGGCATCCCAGGTTTTTCCTTCATCGGGGCTGAGGCGCACGGTCAGGTTGTGGCGATTCGGACCCGCCGGGTGACAGTAGAGCCAGCGCGGTTTACCGTTGTCCGGCGGCAGCTTGAGCAGACTGGCCTGGCAGTGAGCGTCGAATGGCGATTCGTCAAAGCGTTTATCGGACCAGGTGGCGCCGTCATCGCGGCTGTCGATGATC
>JBGTKH010000150.1:0-7566 GCA_041744735.1 Pirellulaceae bacterium
GTCTCCCCCGCCATGGCGGCCGCCGCCGCAGTGGCGGGACACTTTGTGGACATTCGAGAGTGGAAGTACAATTAACTGCTGCAAGCAACCATGCCTTTGATATTCAGGGTCATGCTCCGAGATGGTGAGAAACCAGCGGTAGGTTCCGCGGGAAAGATGTTAGGCGTTCGAGTTCCGACTGATCCAAATGCCGACGTTGCTCCTGATGTCAATGGCCATGTTCAGCCAGGAACCGGTGGAATGTCCGTAGCTCCTGACTGGCGGCACTTACCCTCGTTCCTGATTCCCAAACGACTAAACCGAATCGTCTTAAAAGCACGGGGGAGCAATCGACAACATTGCTGGAGAATGGGCGAGGGACCGTTTGTTGACGCGCCGATAAACAATTACCTGCAACTGAGGCTCGATACTGCCATTCACGGTTTCGTAGAACCGATTCAATCGTTGCCGCTGTCAGAATATCAGACTGCATTGGCCGCCACTCGCGACCAATGGGTGATTGACGAGACTTGAACAAGGTCGCGCATGATGTTTCGCAGTAATCCACATTACCTGGAATTCATTCGGCTTCTACGAGAGCTGCATTTGTTGATGCGCGATGGATTCAGTGAGTCAGATGAAGCCGAGGCAATTCGGGATCAGATGGATTTTCCCTGGCGGCAGTTAAGCCCCGAGGAGATCAACCGCGTTGACGGGATGTCCGCTGACCTCTACACGCTGGAGTCCGACTCGCCAATTCAACACCCCGAAGCCGGCGGGATCAACTCAGCGGAGTTTGCTGCGGAAATTAAGGCCGCTCGAAAGGACGGAGACTACGACCGCATTCTGTCCTTGCTGCGAGACAAGCCTCAATTCATTTCCGCCGACCGCGCCGCGTTCCTGCGTGGGTGGTGTTACGAGCAGCTTGGCGAAGCAGAAACGGCCGAGTTGTTCTTCCAGAATGCGGCGCGGCTAGACAGTGCCAACGACCTGTACGACGTGTTTGTCGTCGATCAACCAAGCGTTTCACCCACCTAAATCGGATGCGATAACTCCATGCAACCTTTCACGCAACACACCGGCGTCGTGGCGACGATGGACCGGGCGAATGTGGATACCGACCAGATCATTCCCAAGCAGTTCCTGAAGCGGATCGAGCGGACGGGGTTCGGCCAGTTTTTGTTTTTTGACTGGCGGTTCCACGACGACGGGTCGCCCAATGCGGACTTCGAGCTGAACCGGCCGGACGTGCAAGGGGCCACGATTCTGATCGCCCGGCGGAATTTCGGCAGCGGCAGCAGCCGCGAACATGCCGTCTGGGCGCTGGCCGATTACGGGTTCCAGGCGATCATCGCCCCCAGCTTCGCCGACATCTTCTACAACAACTGCTTCAAGAACGGCGTGCTGCCGATCAAACTGGACGAAGAGACGGTCGAGCAACTGTTCCAGCGGGCCAAACGGCATCCCGGCTGCGAGCTGACCGTGGACCTTGAGACTTGCACGATCGAAGACGACGAGCACACGCTGATCGTCAACTTCGATATCGACGGCTTCCGCCGCCACACGCTGCTGCACGGCCTAGACGACATCGCCATGACCCTCTCCCACGCCGACAAAATCGCCGCCTACGAATCCGCCCACAGCCTGCCGCCGGTCCAGTAGCCACCGGCGCTGCGCTGAATACGGCGACCAGCGCGATCCCAAGATTCGAGCCTGCTTCGTACGGATCAACCCGTCGGCCAACGCCCACAAGATTCGCTCGGCCATGCCAGTCGCTAGGTTGAAGGTGAACCACCGCCGGAATGAATCCGGCGGCATCGAGCCAAGCTATTGCTCGCACCGCTTTGATACAACGTCGCCACTGACGGGATGGATCACGTAGTGGGGGCCTCCGCCGCGGGCGCGCTGGTCCTTGAGCTCGTAGTCCACGTGCCAGCCGTCGGATTCTTCGGCGATGCGGATGCTATATCGCGATAAGTCGCGGCAGGCCTGCTCGGCGTCTGTGCGAGCTATTCCCAGCACTTCGTCGCACGAGAGTCGTGGGGCTTCAACTTCGGTGGACGCGCTCATTGAATTATCCTCAAGCTAGAATGCGTGTTCATGGTGGATATCCCGGTCCGCCGCTCAATCCGACTCGTCGTGAATCCGGTCCTGAAAGGTGAATGCCGTTGTCCGCGCTCATCTCGCCACTAGTTGTGTCCATGTAGATCCAACCGCCTTCCTCGTGCCGATGATTCGGATCGTCGGCTAGCGAATCCGCCCACGCTTGCTCCAATGCGGTTTGTACCAATGGATGATGTCGAAGATCGTCCGCGGTTGGAACTCGGTTTGGCGGTGCCATCTAGCTATTGTAGCAAAGATTCCTTAGTCGAAGATCCGGCCCTCGACCCTCATCCCTTCGCCGTCATCGCTAATCGCCGCCACGGCTTGAAATCGCCTTCACCGTCGTCCACAATGGTGACCGGTAGAACGAGAGGGATGACGTTTGGGGGCAATTGGGGATGGAATGCGAGAAGTGTCGTTAGCTATTCAGAGAGGATTATCGGCGATGCGTTTTTCATTTGCGTTGGTGGTGACGATGTTGGCCGCGGCTTGGAGCGGGCCTGTGAGAGCTCAGGAGTCGTATGCCGTGCCGGCGGGGCTGAAGGTGGTGAAGTCCCCTAGCGATAATCCGCTGACGGCGGCCAAGGTCGAATTGGGGAAACAGTTGTACTTCGATCCGCGGCTGTCGCGCGATAATACGGTCAGTTGTGCGAGCTGCCACGATCCGAAAAAGGGCTGGTCCAACGACGATCGGTTCGCAACTGGCATCGGCGGGCAAAAGGGCGGCCGCAGCGCGCCGACGATTATCAATTCCTGCTACCAGCAATTTCAGTTTTGGGACGGCCGGGCGATCGAACTGGAAGGCCAAGCGCTGGGGCCGATTCAAAACCCGATCGAAATGAACATGACGCTGGAGGAACTGGTCCCCAAGCTGAACAAGATCGAGGGCTATCGAAAACAGTTCCAGCAAGTCTTCAGCACCGACGTGACGTCCGACGGCATTGCCAAAGCGATCGCTTGTTTCGAGCGCACGGTGTTGTCAGGCGACGCGCAGTACGATCGCTTCAAGGCGGGCGACAAGACGGCGTTGTCCGAAGCGGCGCAGCGCGGCCTGCAGGTGTTCTTCAACAAGGCCAGTTGCAGCGCCTGTCACGCCGGATCGAATTTTACCGACGGCGGATTTCACAATGTCGGCGTGGGCATCGACGACGCGGAGCCCGACGTGGGCCGCTATTCGGTGACTAAGTTGCTGGGCGATCGCGGTTCGTTCAAGACCCCGACGCTGCGCGAGATCGCGCGCACCGCTCCCTACATGCACGACGGCCGCTTCGCCACGCTGGAAGAAGTCGTCGAGCACTATGACAAAGGCGGCACGCCCAACCCACAGTTGGACGAAGAGATCTTTCCGCTCAAGCTGACCGATCAGCAAAAGGCGGATCTAGTGACGTTTCTGAAGGAAGGCCTGAGCTGCGAAGACTATCCCGAGGTGGAGCCGCCGGAACTTCCGAAATGAACGAGCGCATGTAGCGCGGCCGCGCCGCGGCCACGCTCGTTTAACCGCAAGCCAACGGCGAGCGCGGGCGAACGAGGTTGTGCCGCTCCGACGCGCTCGCCGTTGGCTCGCGGTTAAACGATTGTGTTGTATTAACATCTTTCCGAGGAGAATGAACCCATGAGGAATCAGTGGCTAGTTGCGTTGGCGTTGGTGGCGTTGTGTTGGACCAGCGCCGGGGCGGAAGTGAGCGTGCAAGTGGTGGTCGAAAATCTCGACAATCCGTGCGGCTTGGCGGTCCAGCCCGAAACCGGGCACGTGTTCGTTTCCGATAGTGGCGCGGGCCGTGTGGTACGCGTGGTGGACGGTAAGGCCGAGGACGTGATCGTCGGCTTCCCGCTGGATGTGTACGGCAAAGGCCCGATGTACAACATCGGCCCGCTGGGGTTGGTGTTCCTGGACAAAGACACGCTGGTCGTGGGCGATGGCGGATTCCTGGACGGCGAAGAGTGCCTGCGCGTGTACACGGTGCCGGCCGCCGGATCGCCGGCCATCAAGTTCGACGAGACCAAGGCCAAGCTGGGCCCGCTGGCTGCGACCGACGAGGTCAAGGGCGAAGGCAACCTGTACGCACTGGCCGCGACCAAATCGGCGATCTTCGTCACCTGCAACGGCGACGATACGAAGGGCTGGGTCGCCAAGGCCGACATCAACGGCACCAAGTTCGGCGAACTGAAACGCTTCATCGCCACGAAGGAAGCGGTTGAGGTCGACGCCCCGGTCGGAATTACCATCAGCCCGCGCGGCGAAGTGGTCGTCGGCCAGATGGGCGAAATCAACGTGCCCAATGACAGCCTGTTGACTTTCTACAACGCCAACACCGGCGCCAAACTGCTGAACACCGAGACGAAGTTGTACGACATTGCCGCGTTGGCCTACAGTCCCCAGGGACAACTGTACGCCGCCGATTTCGCTTGGATGGCCACCGAGGCAGGCGGGCTGTTTCAACTGATCCGCACATCGGCCAGCCCGGGTGTCACGGCCAAAAAAATCACGGGCCTGGACAAGCCGACCGCGATGGTCTTCGGCGCGGACGGTTCGCTGTACGTCACCGTCTTCGGTACCGCCAAAGATGGCGACTCGGCGAAGCCCGGCAAGTTGCTGAAAATCGCTCCGGGGCTGTAACGATCAGTATTAGGTGCTGTCCCAAAACGTGAGCGTCGGGCGACGAGCTCGAAACGCTGGCCAACCAAAGCCCGCGGCTAACGCCGTCGGCTCACCGAGTGTGTACGGTTCATTTTAGGACAAAGCCTAGCTAAACGACGCTTCCCCGGTCTGCGGTCTCGATCGCCGACCGGGTTTTTATTTGCGAAGGAGTTCGATCATGAGTCAGCTTCTTTCTCGTCGCCAACTTCTCGTGAGTGCCGCCGCAGCCACCGGTGTCGGTCTGACTGCGGCAAAACGTGTTGCTTCCGAGGACACAGTTCGCGCGCGCCGTTCGTCCGAGCAGCCCTTCGGCTACTGCCTGAACACCAGCACGATCCGCGGGCAGAAACTGACGTTGGTCGAAGAGATCGACATCGCCGCCAAGGCCGGTTACGACGCGATCGAACCGTGGCTTCGCGAGATTCAAACCTACGTCGATCAAGGCGGCAAACTTTCTGAGTTGAAGAAACGCGTCGACGATGCCGGGCTGACGGTCGAGAGCGCAATCGGTTTCGCTCAGTGGATCGTTGATGACGACACAGCCCGCGCGGACGGTCTAGAAATGGCTCGCCGAGACATGGACATGGTTCGACAAATCGGCGGCACGCGAATCGCGGCGCCGCCGGCCGGCGCGACGAATCAAACAGATCTCAATCTAATGCGAGCCGCCGAACGTTATCGGGCCCTGTTGAAACTCGGCGAACGGATGGGCGTCACGCCGCAAATCGAAGTCTGGGGATTCTCCAAATCGCTCAGCCGACTTGGCGAAGTGATGTTCGTGGCGGTCGAGAGCGGCCATGCCAAAGCGTGCATTCTGCCCGACGTGTACCATATCTACAAAGGCGGCTCCGATTTCGCCGGCCTGCGGCTGATCGACGGCGGCGCGATTCACGTGTTCCACATGAACGACTATCCCGCCGATCCGCCGCGCGACACGATCAGCGACGCTCACCGCGTCTACCCCGGCGACGGCATCGCGCCGCTCTCGCAAATCCTCCGCGACCTACACGCCACCGGCTTCCGCGGCATGCTCTCGCTGGAACTCTTCAACCCCAATTACTGGATGCAAGACGCGCTGACCGTCGCACGTACCGGCTTGGAGAAGATGCAAGCTGCGGTGCGACGAAGCGGGCTGGGGCTGAAAGCTGAAGGCTGAGAGCGAACAGCTAACAACCTCATTCCGGCCTCGTCACCGCATCGAACAACGATTGAATCGGCAAGCGGAAACCGGGCAGCACGTCGGCGCCATTCAGTTCGTCGGTTTGTTCTAAAACGTCGATGTGATTGGCCGACTTACAAACATAAACGCGACCGCTATTCGGATAAAGTACCCAGACTAATCGAACGCCCGCGGCGCAGTAATCGACGATCTTTTCATCGATCTCCTCGGCAGTGTTCGTCGGGCTGACGACTTCCACGGCCAAATCCGGGACGACATCCCAGGCGCTTGCTTGGGGTATCGTTGGCTCTGGCCAGCGCGGATAGGAAACGAAGGCCAAGTCCGGCCGGCGCCGCAAGTCGCGCACGATATCCAGCACAAACAACATCTCGCAGACGACGACGCCGAGCTTGCTTTGCCTTGCAAATGGCCCCAAGTATTCCGAGAGTGCTGACGCTAAAGCAATTTCGTAGGCTCCCGTCGGTTGCATCTCCACTCGCCGGCCGTCGATGATTTCGTAAAACGACGAATCGTCCGCGCTCACGGCGAACTCTGGATCCAAGTTAATGGAGGGAATTGTTTCAGTAGCCATGCAGTCCTCCCAATGTGCGTGCGGTCGTGGCCTAGGGCAACAGGGCCATTATACATGTTGGCCGGCGTGCAGTAGAATACTCACTTAGTTCGTGACCCGTGTGGCCTTGCGCAGGTTACTGCCGATCTTGTACGACGGCCCTCCGAGGCCCCTCCGAGGCCGTCGGATTTGGCCTGGCGCGACGGCCTCGGAGGGCCGTCGTACCTAAGTAGGACAACGACATGAATTTGTTTGGACGCAAGAAGCGGCTGGTGGATTACGCCAGTTGCGCGGGGTGAGCGGGTAAGTTGCCTCAAGAGGCGACCGCACAGGTTGTGCGGGGCTTACCGAAGTTCGACGATCCGAACCTGATCGTGGGAGCCGAAGGCTTCAGCGACGCGGGCGTGTACCGGCTGCGCGATGATCTGCTGATCGTCCAGTCGCTGGATTTCTTCCCGCCGCTGGTGGACGATCCGTATTTGTTCGGACAGATCGCCGCCGCCAATTCGCTCAGCGACATCTATGCGATGGGCGCGCGGCCGGTCACCGCGCTAAACATCGTCGGCTTTCCCGACGACAAATTGGAGTTGAGCATCCTGAGCGAAATCCTGCGCGGCGGGGCGGAACGCGTAATCGCCGCCGGCGCAGTAATCGCCGGCGGACACACTGTACGCGACGTGGAGATCAAGTACGGGCTGTCCGTGACCGGCGTGGTGGAGCCGGATAAGCTGCTCACCAATCAACGCGCCCAGCCCGGCGATGTGTTGGTGTTGACGAAGCCACTAGGCACCGGCTTTATTACCACCGCTTACAAGGCCGGCCGTTGTCCCGATGACGTGATGGCGGTCGCTGCCAAGAGTATGTCGCAACTGAACGCCGCAGGCAGCGAAGCCGCCGTCGCGCTCGGCGCCCACGCGGCGACCGACATCACGGGCTTCGGCCTGGCCGGTCATGCCGGCGAAGTCGCTCAGTCCAGCGGCGTGACAGTGGTGATCGAACTGAACCGTCTGCCGCTCTTGCCCGGCGCGGAAGAGTTGGCTCGGCAAGGAAACAAGACGCGGGCCAGCGCCAGCAACCGCAGTTATTCGGAACATCAGATGCGCATCGAAGGCCGCC
>JBGTKH010000151.1:0-9954 GCA_041744735.1 Pirellulaceae bacterium
GTTGTGGCCACGTTGGCGATTTACGACACGATGCAGATACTGAGCTGTCCGGTAGCGACGTATTGCGTGGGCCAGGCGGCGTCGATGGGCGCCGTGCTGCTCACCGCCGGCGCGCCCGGCAAGCGGAATGCCTTGCCCAACGCCCGGATCATGATCCACCAGCCGCTGGCCGGCATGGAAGGCACCGCCGAGGACATCTTGATCCACGCCAAAGAATTCAAGCGCGTCAAGCTGCGGATGAATGAGATTCTGATCAAACACACCGGGCATCCGCTGGAGAAAATCGAAAAGGACACCGATCGCGACCGCTTCATGTCAGCGATGGAAGCCAAAGAGTATCAGTTGATTGATAACGTCGTTGAACACATGGAAGCAAAGAAAGAATAGACGACAAAATACGTCACGAGCACGAAGCGAAACCGACTTATCGTCGCGGCCCAACGACCCATCCCGTGCCGCAATCGCTTCGATGACGCACATTGGTTTGTAGGTTGGCTCTCCGAGCCGACCAGTTTTGGATATGGAGTGCGGAAACTCGTTTCCGCTTTAGGAATCCAGGACGGACCAGCAACCACGCGCTTCCCGTCCAAAACTCTCAAAGCGGTGATCAATCACCGCACTCCAAATTCGTACGCCGTTTTCCACAAGCGAGGCTAAGATGAACTTGCGCACCTCCGCGATAATTGTCGTGGCGAGCCTGTTGGCTACTGGTTGCCGACAAGACCCTTGGCTGAACGCCTATCTCGAATCCTTGAACACCGAGCGGCGGATGCTCGAAGACGAATATTACGCGCTCGAATATGACTACAACGATCAGCTTGCTGAACTAGAACTACTGCGTAACGAGAAAAATCAACTGCTCAAAGAACTGGGCCGCGAGCCGGCCGCGACTCCCGCGACCACTCCCAGCCGACCGCGCCGGCCAACTCCTATGTCCGACACGCCCGAACTGATGACACCAGAAATCGATCTCGGCACACCCACCGATCCACAATCGGAGACTCCCCGCATCGAGATTCCCATGCGGCCCAGGGAACCGCAGTCCGAGTTCCTGCCGGTCCCGTCGATCCAGCAACCGGTCACAGCCAGTTCGTATAATAGCGACATTGATAACAGCGACATTGAATACGTGCCGCCAGATGATTTGCGCGTGACGCACGTGGTGCTCAATCCGTTCCTGACGAGTGGTCTGGACTTCGACGGACAGCCGGGCGACGACGGACTCTGGGTAGTCATCGAACCGCGCAACGCCCAAGATGAATACGTGCCGCAGGCCGGTCAAGTGTCGGTCGTGGTGCTCGACCCAGCCGAGCACGGCGAACGAGCGCGCGTCGCCCGCTGGGACCTCGACGCCGCTCAAGCCAGTCAGTTCCTGCAATACACGTACGAGGACGGCGGTCTGCACCTGGAACTCCCCTGGACCAACAAACCGCCGGCACATGCCAAGTTGCATCTGTTTGTCCAATACACGACCGACGATGGACGCAAGCTGGAGACGGACCGCGAGATCGAAATCGTAGCGCCGGGCCAATTCTCCCAGCGCTGGACCCCGCGGCTCTCCGACCGCAGCGGCGCGCCAAATGTGGCGGCACCCGTGAGCTCTGCGGGCACATCGAGAATCTCCTCAGCGACCACGCAACGCTCCTCCACGGCGGAAGTCGATCAACAGCACGCGGCATCGACAACGGCCGGCCAAACTCCGCTGCCCACTAATTCACAATCAACGCCATCCGAAGCGGCAGCATCCACCGCACGCCCCGTGTGGAAGCCGTATCGATAGATCGCCCTTTGTCTGTGGTAAGGCAAGTCCCGGATAAGGACGTACCAATCAGCGTAGCCGAACTCGCCAGAGTTTGGCCGATCCTCCAAAGTCTGGCGACTTCGGCTGCGGGTAAATTAATAAGCCGGACTTGCCTAAGCGCGCATCGTGCCGTCGCTCTTTAATCGTCGATTATCAAGTTGCGCCGAGCATAGCTCAGCGACGAACCGTCATTTATGATGGAACGTAGCTCGGCGCCCGTTGCGCCTGGTTTTGCTGACGGCCATGAGATTGGGCGCCATGATTAACTCTCCGATCGCGTTTCGCGTTGTTTCTCTCATCGCGGTTGGATGTCTCGCACTTCCGCTGTCGGCCGGCACGGCTGAGGTGAATCCTTCGTTGCGAGATTACGCGAACTACGACGCGCTTAGCCAACAAATCACGTCGTTGGCGTCGTCGGAATATGTCACGGTTACTTCGCTCGGCAAAACGCTCGGCGGACGTGAAATTCATGTGCTGACGATTGGCACTGGCAAGACAAACGACAAGCCGGCCATCCTGATCGTTGGCAACGTGCACACGCCACATCTGGCCGGCGGCGAGTTGGCCCTGCTCGCAGCGAAACAACTCGTGGAGAAAGCTGATACCGATTCGAAAATCAAAGAGCTGCTCGAACGCCACACGTTCTATATCATCCCGCGCCCGAACCCGGACGGCAGCGAGAAGTGTTTCTCGTCGAAGCCGTACTTTGAACACGCCGGCAACGCCCGCCAGACCGACAATGACCGCGACTTCGAACTTGGCGAAGACCCGCCCGACGATCTGAACGGCGATGGCTGGATCACGATGATGCGCGTCGAGGATGACACGGGCGAGCACATGCCGCATCCCGACGATCCGCGCGTGCTGATCAAAGCCGATGCGAAGAAAAACGAACGCGGCAAGTATCGGCTGTATTTAGAGGGCAAGGACGACGACGGCGACGAGCAATTCAACGAGGACGCGGGCGACGGTGTGTCGCTGAATCGCAACTTTACGTTTCGCTATCCCAGCTTCGAACGAGCCGCCGGGCCGCATGCCGTCTCCGAACTCGAAAGCCGGACGATCGCCGATTTCGCCTTCGACCATCCGAACATCGCGGTGGTGTTCACGTTCACGCCCGAAGACAACCTGATGAATCCGTGGAAGCCGAACACGTCGGCGGAAGGCGGTCGCATCAAGACCACGCTGTTGTCGGCCGATGCGCCGTATCAGGACTTCATCGCCAACTGTTATCAAAAAGCACACGGCGGCAAGACCGCGCCGGCGTCGCCCGCAGGGGAAGGCTCGTTCTCCGAGTGGGCGTACTTTCACTATGGCCGCTGGTCGCTGGCCGCGCGCGGCTGGTGGATTCCGCAAGTCGCCGCGCCGGCCGCTGACAAAGAAGGCGAGAAGAAGCCGTCCGAAGAAAAACGCGGGGCCGACGACGTCAACGCGCTGCGCTGGTTCGCTCAACAGAACATCGACGGCTTCGTCGACTGGACCCCCGTCGAAAAGGCCGGCTTTCCAGGCAAGCGAGTGGACGTCGGTGGCTTCAAACCGTTCTATCAACTCAACCCGCCCGCGGCCGAACTCGACGCGCTCGCCGAGCGACACTTTCAATTCTTCACGCAATTGCCGTCGATCCTGCCGCGCATCGAGATTCGCGACGCCAAAGCCGAACCGCTCGGCGGCGGCATGTATCGCATCTCGGCCACCGTCGTCAACAATGGCTACTTGCCCACGATGTCGGAAATGGGCCGCGTGTCCGAGCAAGCCTACCCGCTGCAAATCAAACTCGACTTGCCCGCCGACACGCAATGGATTCAAGGCTCGCCCCGCGTCGAACTCGGCAAACTCGACGGCAACGGCGGCAAGGCCGAGCGCACGTGGATTGTGCGTTTGCCTAACCCGACGATGACCACCGCCAAACTGAAAGCATGGGCGCCCGCAGTCGGTTCGCACGAGATACAATTGGAACTGAAGTAGCGTCGTCAGCAATCGCCGGTAGTGATACCGTTTGCCGTTGGGCGCCGAGACCGCGGCCGGGCTCAGACGTACAGAATTCAATTTTGCCGCGAAAACGTGATCCGTATGTGTGAGCAACGTGCCGGCAAAATTGAATTCTGTACGTCTGAGCCCAAATGGCATCACCACCCAAACGCCGGTAGTGGTACAAGTTGCCGTAGCGGAAGTGGTGACACTTCCGAAGTCTCACGACTTCGGCTACCAAAATGTACCACTACTCAAACGCCACGCGATTTGTAAAGCCACGCGGCGACCGATAGTATGAAACTGGACGTGAACTTGCCAGGAGATCAATCGATGACCAGTGTTGCCGAGGCCATACCAACTCGCGTGGAACCCCGAGAGAATGTCGTGCCGCCGCTGGAGCCGGGCGACCATCTCGATCAGAAGACGTTCCACACCCGTTATGAAGCGATGCCCGAAGACGTGAAAGCGGAACTAATCGGAGGAGTCGTCTATATGCCCGCCGCACTGCGACGCAAACACGGCCGAGCGAGTATCAACGTGTCGAAATGGCTTGGCGCTTACGAAGATGCAACCCTCGGCGTGGAAGCCTACGACAACACGACGACCATCATGGGCGAAGAGAGCGAACCGCAGCCCGACTTCAGCCTGATTATTCTGCCCGACTGCGGCGGCCAAATGCGGTTTACCGAAGACGACTATTTGGAAGGTGCCCCGGAGTTGATCGTCGAGGTGGCTTCCAGCACCGAGTCATACGACTTGCATAGCAAGAAAAGAGATTATGAACTGTGCGGCGTCAAGGAGTATCTGGTCGTGGCTCTGCGGCAGAACAAGGTGTACTGGTTCGTCTCGCGCGACGGGACGTTCGAGGAATTCTCGCCGAGCGATGATGGCATCTACCGCTCGCCGATCTTCCCTGGCTTGTGGCTGGACCCGCAAGCGTTGCTCGAACTGAATGGCCGCCGCCTGCTTGACGTACTTCAACAAGGCCTGGCGACGTCGGATCACGCCGACTTCGCCAAATCGCTGGCGCGGGTCACGTAGTGGCGCGACAGCGAATTAATCCGCCGAGAGAAGACAAAGATGGACAGCCCGTTTCCTGGCATGGACCCGTATTTGGAGCAGCACTGGCGCTCCGTGCATCACCGCCTGATTACCTACACGGGTGATCAGTTGCAGCGTGTCTTGCCACGTCGCTTTCGCGTCGAGGTGGAGGAACGTGTCTTTGTGGCGGATGATGACGAGGGCGGTCGCAGCGTCTACCCGGATGTTTACGTCGTCAATCACCACCGGCCTTCTGGAGCGGCGGCCACGGGCAGTTCGACCATCGCCGAGCCTGTGATCATTACGCTGCCGGATGAGCCGGTCACCGAAGCTTACTTGGAGATCATTGACACGGCTTCCGGCCATCGCGTGATCACGGCCATCGAGTTTCTTAGTCCGACGAACAAGCTGGCGGGTGACGGGAACGAACTGTACGTCCGCAAGCAACGCGAGTATCGGGCCGCGGGCGTGAATCAGGTGGAGATTGATTTGACGCGACAGGGTGACCGACGACTCGTCATGCCCATGACGTTGATTTCGTCACAACACCGCACACTGCTCTTGGCCTGCGTGCGGCGCGGTGGTCAACCCTTGACGGTCGAAGTCTATCCCTTGCCGCTTCAGCAGCCACTGCCAACCATCGGCATCCCGCTTGCCCCGTCGCTGGACGATGCGCCACTGGACCTGCAGGCTCTCGTCACTCAATGCTACCGCAACGGCCGCTACGAAGACATCGACTATCGCGCCGATCCTCAACCGGCACTGCCGCCGGATGATGCGATCTGGGCGGATGAACTCTTGAAGTCG
Organism: Pirellulaceae bacterium; assembly: GCA_041744735.1. Classification (GTDB taxonomy): domain Bacteria; phylum Planctomycetota; class Planctomycetia; order Pirellulales; family Pirellulaceae; genus JBGTKH01. Next base: position 5,621 of record JBGTKH010000151.1, read on the forward strand.
AAAGGGCTGCGTGCATGAATAGAGTGAACTTCAACACCGTAGCCGAAGTTGCAAAACTTCGGAATTCTTGCGAATTCCGCTACGATGGAACCGGTGCGGCCCACTCTGTTCACGTCGTTGTGCTTGTGTTCGCCTTGTCCTCGGCAGTCGTCCTGGCACAAGACGCGCCGGTCTACCAGGCGATGGGGGCTCCGTCGAATCCAAAAGTCGCGGCCCACTGGAACCGCTACCACGACTACGCCGAGGCGACTCGGTTGCTGCAGCAGTTGGCGGCGGCGTATCCGAAACAGGCGCGGCTGGAAAGTTTGGGGAAATCGTATGGTGGCCGCGAGATGTGGGTGCTGACGGTTACGAACTTCGAGAAAGGGGACGACCGGCAGCGGCCGGCGTTTTGGATCGACGGCGGGATTCATGCTAACGAGATTCAATCGGTCGAGGTGGTGCTGTACACCGCGTGGTATTTGCTGGAGATGCACGGCCGTAGCGAGACGATCCGGCGACTGCTGGACGAGCGGGTGTTTTACCTAATGCCGACGATGAGCCCCGACTCACGTGATGCACACTTCTACCAGGCCAACACCACGCATTCGCCGCGCAGCGGCCAGCGGCCCGTGGACGACGATAAGGACGGGCTGGTCGATGAAGACGGCCCCGATGACTTGGACGGCGACGGCAGCATCACGCAGATGCGCGTGCGCGACAGAAATGGAAAATGGAAATCGCACGCTGACTTCCCGGAGTTAATGGTGCCGGTAAAAGAGAACGAGAAGGGCGAGTTCACGTTGCTGGGCGCGGAAGGCATTGACAATGACGGCGACGGCCGCGTGAACGAAGACAGCGACGGGTTCTACGATCCCAACCGCAACTGGCCTTGGAATTGGCAGCCCGACTACGTGCAAAACGGGGCCCATCGCTATCCGCTGTCGATCGCCGAAGACCGCTTGGTGGCCGACTTTGTAATAGCTCGTCCAAATATCGCGGGCTCGCAGTCGTACCACAACGCGGGCGGCATGATCCTGCGCGGGCCCGGCGCGAAAACCGACTCGTACGACCCGGCCGACGTGCGCGTGTACGACGAACTCGGCAAGAAGGGAGCCGAAATGCTGCCCGGCTATCGCTACATGAATGTGGCCAACGAGCTGTACGAAGTCTGGGGCGGCGAGTTCGATTGGTTCCACCAAATGCGCGGCGCGTTCACCTTCACCAACGAACTGTTCACGCCATTCAACTACTTTCGTCAGACAGGTCACGACGGCTTTTTCGGTTCGGTGGAAACGCAAAAGCTGTTCGACAAATACTTGCTGTTGGGCGAAGGCTTCTCGCCGTGGAAAGAGGTCGATCATCCGCAATACGGCAAAGTCGAAGTGGGCGGCATGAAGAAGAACTGGGCGCGGCAGCCGCCGTCGTTCTTGTTGGAAGAGGAATGCCACCGCAACATGGCCTTCACGCTGTATCACGCGGATCAAATGCCGTTGGTGAAAATCCAATCGGTCGATGTGAAGCCGCTGGGCGAAAACCTGTTTCAAGTGACTGCCGTCGTGGCGAACGAACGTCTCATTCCCACTCACTCCGGCGCCGACATTCGCCGCAAAATCACGCCGCCCGACCTGGTTTCCATTTCCGGCGACGATGTCCAAGTGCTGCTCGGCATGACGTCCGGCGAGCCGTTTTTCAAAACGCCGCAAGAACAGAAACGCCAGCCCAATTCGATCCGCCTAGGCAACATCGCGGGCCACAGCGTCACCTATGTCCGCTGGCTAGTGCAAGGCACGGGGCCATTCACAGTCGATCTGAAATCGGTCAAAGGTGGCTCGCACCAATTGACGTTCGAGTAGTTTGCCTGACCGCGACGAGTTTGATCCGCAGCAGTTCGCGACCGCTTTCATTTCAGCACATCAGAGGTTGAGCAGCGCCCGTAACTTGTCGTCCACCTCGGTCGCCGTTAGCGGCGACAGCACGCCCAAATGCCGCACGACGCTGCGCGCGTGGATTGTCGCGAGTTTGTGCAAGCGCACTATGGATTTCGATTTCAGATTTGCCGAAGAGTGATCACCGTTTGCCGGATCGAGAACGATGTCCGAAGGTAGCAATACGGGAGGTATAACGGACGAGATGTACGCCACCAGCACTTCCGGAACGCTGCCGACAGGGCTGGTCAGCAGCAGCACGGGGCGTAGCTTCATTCCCGCACTTCCCCCGAAGGGAAATCTGGCCAAGTAGGTTTCGTCAGGCTTCACGAATTGGCTCTCCGTCCGCCAACGTGTAGATATCTTGGCGCGGGTCATTCAATTCGTCCGCCCACTCTTCGGCAACACCAGCCATCCAAGCATCGCCAGCATCATCTTCCTGCAGAGCTGGCACGATTAACACCGTGATGGGACCAGGCGGAATCGAGACCGGCACTTTCGCCGAGAGGTGATGTTGTTCGTCAACGTGCCCAGTCAGCTTGATGGCGTCCATAGGTATACTCTCACTTAGACATGTGACGGTTCGCCGCATCTCGCAACTGCCAACAACGCACATCTGAGTAAGCGGCAAGAGATTGAGCACTCACGTCGCTTTGGCCTCGGCGAGGAATTCGCGGGTGACTTGTTGCTGCGGGGCTTCGAAGATTTGGGCCGGCGGGCCGGATTCGGCGATGCGGCCGGCGTGCATGACGTGGACGGTGTGAGCCACGTGGCGGGCGAAGCCCATTGCATGTGTGACCACGACCATCGTTTGACCGGACTTGGCAAGGTCGGCGATCACGCTGATCACCTCGGCGGTCATGCGCGGGTCGAGCGCGCTGGTCGGTTCGTCGAACAGGATCGCCTCGGGGTTCATCGCCAATGCGCGGGCGATGGCCACGCGCTGCTGCTGGCCGCCGGATAAGTTGCCGGGCATGGCATCGACTTTGTCGGCCAAGCCGACGCGATCCAAAAGGACGCGAGCCTGAGCAACGGCTTCGTCCTTGGGCCTGCGCAGCACGTGGATCGGGGCCTCGCTCACGTTCTGCAGTACACTGCGGTGCGGAAACAGATTGAATTGCTGGAACACCATGCCGACGCGCAAACGGACTTCGTGCAGGATGGCATCTCGCTCGCGGCCGCCGTTGGGGCCGAACGTGAGATCGTCGACTTGAATCGTGCCGCTGTTGAAAGTCTCCAGGCCGTTGATCGTGCGCAGCAGCGTGCTCTTGCCGCCGCCCGACGGACCCAGCAACACGCAGACTTCGCCGCGCTCGACAGTCAGCGACACCCCCCGCAATACCTCGGTCTGATGAAACTGCTTGTGAAGATCGGTGATGGTGATCAAGGGCATTGCTCCTATCGCGCCGGGGTCGGGGACCCGCGGCGAACAGTTTCAACTGCGTCGCTCCCGTGCGAGACGTTTTTCCAGATAGTTCGTCAGTACCGACAAGGGAAAACTCATGGCCATGTACAACAGCGCCGTCACAATGCCCAGTTCGAGAATCGCGCCGGTGCTGCGGGCGTGAACGTAGTATTCCTTGCTGAGTTCCACGACCGTGATGACCGAGCAGACCGCGGTGTCTTTAAACAGCGCGATGAAGTCATTCGTCACTGGCGGGATCACAATCCGCGTGGCTTGCGGCACGATGATCCGCCGCAGGGCCAGCCACCGCGACATGCCCAGCGCCAGCGCGGCTTCCATCTGCCCGCGCGGGATGGCTTGCAAGCCGGCGCGGTAGATTTCCGCTTCATAGGCCGAGTAGTTTATCGCCAACCCGATGATCGCCGCCCAGAAAGCGTGAATGCTGATGCCGAATTCGGGAAGCAGAAAGAAAATCACGTAAAGCTGCAACACCAGCGGCGTGCCACGGACGATTTCGACGTACAAGCCGAGCGGTTTACTGAGCAGCCACGGCCCGTACATGCGGCCCAGGGCCACCGTCAGCCCGATCAAGACCGCCAGCGGCATCGCGGTCACGGACAGTTTGATCGTCATCCACGCGGCGGTCAACAACAGCGGCGTGCGTTGCCAGATCACGCCCCAGCCGCGATCCGGGATGTAAATTTGCTGCTCGTCGGCAACGGTCTCGACGGCGGTGTCGGGGTGGAAGTTGTTGGATTCGTCAACTTCCAGGGCGCGATGCTGCTGCGTGGCGTTCCACATTTTGTATCGTTGCAGCACGCGGCGCAGGCTGCCGTCGCGCAGACAATCGGCGATCGCGTCGTTCAATGCTTTTAATAGTTCCGTGTCGCCTTGCCGTACCAAGATCACGTAATAGCCCGGACTGACCGGCTCGCCGATGCGTCGCAATTGCGGAAAGCCACCCTCGTAAAACGTGACGATCGGCAAATCCTGCAGCGTGGCGTCAATCCCATCGGCGGCCA
>JBGTKH010000152.1:0-6697 GCA_041744735.1 Pirellulaceae bacterium
GACCAATGACCAATGACCAATGACCAATGACCAATGACCAATGACCAATGACCAATGACCAATGACCAATGACCAATGACCAATGACCAATGACATTTCCTTCCGACCCGAACTCATCGATCCAACCGCGTTCATGGCGGCGGGGGCGGTGGTGTTGGGCAATGTAACGATTGGAGCGGAATCGAGCGTCTGGTTCAATGCCGTGATCCGCGGTGACACCGAGGCGATACGGATCGGCCGGCAGAGCAACGTGCAAGACTTGTGCATGCTGCACGCCGACGAAGGTTTGCCCTGCGTGATCGGCGACCGCGTGACGCTGGGCCATGCGGCGATCGTACACGGGGCGACGATCGAGGACGACGTGCTGATCGGCATGCGGGCCGTCGTGCTGAACGGCACCCGTATCGGCTCGGGCAGCATCATCGGCGTGGGCGCAGTGGTCACCGAAGGGGTCGAGATTCCTCCCAACTCGATCGTCGTGGGTATGCCCGGCAAAGTCAAACGCCCCGCCGAGCCCCGCGACTTCGAACGCATCCGTCACGCCGCCGAACATTACGTCGAAGCGGCGAAGCGCTTCGCGCGCGAGCGACAATAGGCGGCAGCGCGAGATTAGAAGTTGCGACCTTTGTAGCTTGGGTCCATTGACCCGAGCGCTTCGCGGTTGTTCTTGCTCGGGTCAATGGACCCGAGCTACGACTTTTCCATAGGAAGATGACTAGCCGCGGATTCCCTCGCTGTCGCTTTCTGATGTTGCGCTAGCATCAATTTGTAGCCGAATTCGCCAGAATTTGGTTTTCGAGTTCAACACAAGACCGTCCAAATTCTGGCGAATTCGGCTACCATCAATTGAAACGCGCAACTTCAAAACTGGCGCTTCGGGCTAGTGTGGTTAGTGGCGATCTTTGTCTAGCGGTCAAGGCTGGTGGAGACGCTCAGATGGCCGTAGAGCGTTTCGGTGCCGCGGAGGATGAAGAACTTCACGGGCTGGAGCTGCTGGAAGTCGGGGCGGTTCAGAATGTAGGCCACGTTGTCCATCGAGATCGTTTCCCAGATGTGCATGCCCACCAGCACGTCGCCGCGGCGGATGCCTTGTCGGGCGGCGGGGCCATCGGTGCGCACGGCGCTCACGTTCAACCCGCCGCGATACCGCGAGTTGTAGGATGAGAAGTCGTCGTGCGGAATCGGTTCGAGCTTCATGCCCAGCAGATCCCACGTGCGGTCCACGACCGTGGGCTGCGAGACGGTCAAGTTCGACATCGCCAGGTTCAACGTCAAGGGCTGGCCGCCGCGGGTGACCGAGATGGCAACCTCTTCGCCTGCTTTGCGGCCGAGCAGGGCCCGCTCGAAATCCAGCGCCCGATCGACGCGCGTCTCTTCCACGGCCGTGATCACGTCGCCAGCTTGCAGGCCGCTGGTTTCGCCCGGGCTGTTTTTGCGCACCGAGGCGACGACAAACTGCGGTGTGTTGTTCACCCGCGACGAGGTGCCGGCCACGCCGTGGGCGAGCCGCTCCAGCCGCTCGACGCTCATCAGCCGCCCGGCCACCTCCATCACTTCATCGACGGGGATCGCGAACCCGATGCCTTGGGCGCCGACGCGGACGGCCACGTTCACACCGATCATCTCGCCGTCGATGTTCAGCAGCGGCCCGCCCGAATTGCCGGGATTGATGCTGGCATCGGTCTGAATCAGACTGTCGTAGCTTTGCTCGTCGCTCACTTGCACCGCACGATTCAAAGCACTGATGATGCCCCGCGTGACTGTGTGCGAATAACCGTACGCATTGCCGATCGCGATCACCGGCTCGCCGAGCATCAAATCGGACGACGTGCCGATGCGGATCACCGGCATCAGCCGGTCGACCGCGAGTTTGATCACGGCCAGATCGGTTTTCTGATCGTGAGCCACCAACTGGGCCAGCACCGTTTGATTGTCGGCCAGCGTGACCTGAATGCGGCTCACGCCTTCGACCACGTGGTAGTTGGTGACGACGTAGCCGCGCGGGTCGATCACCACGCCGGTGCCCATGCCGTTCACTTGGCGGAAGTGGTCGGCGCTGCGCGGCTCTTCGTCTCGCACGGTTTTGCGGCCGTGAATATTGACCACGGCGTCGCGAGTTTCTTCCACGGCGCGCACGATCGCGGTGCGCCGCAATTCGGAAGCTCGCGCTGGGGCGGAAAGACAGATGCCGGTCAAACCCGCCCAAGCCAGCGTGACGCCAACCAGCCAACGGGTACATACTCGGGGTGTTGCGGATTGCTCAGGCATGGATGGCGGATCGAGGTAGGTCGGCGGAGCTTAGTTAGAACGCTCGAAGTCCAGCGGCGGGGCGTGACTCGTAGTGCCTGCTGCCGTTAGGTCTGGAGTCTAGATCGGCCCTAAGCTGTGATGCCCTTAACGAAGGAAGCGGTTCGCCATATAACCCACCTAGGTTGCCAGTGGCGACTTGCAGCGCAGCGTCCGCTCGTGACGGTTGGTCCGCTCAGGTAAAGATTTCCGGCTGCGAAGAGATGACCGGCCAAGCGCGGTCAGGTGCGACTGATTCCGTCGGTAGGATGGGCACATTTGCCCGTCCGATCAATGTCGTGGCCGAAGTTGTGAAACTTCGGAATTCTCATAAGACGTCCCTCCGCCTTGCGCCAGCCTGGATGACGAAAAGTCGTTTAACGGCAAGCCGCAGGCGACGGCGTAGCACCCACCGTCGCCTGCGGCTTGCCGTTAAACGATTCATTTTCGGAGCAACTCCGCTACGAGTCGTCCGTTGGCGGAGGTACGAGGCGTGACGGGATCTCTTCCGGTACAGGTTCCGGCTGAGGGATTGGTGGAGAGTGCGATTCCGGCTCAAGCATTGGCTCGAACACATTTCGCGTCGGAACCGGATGAAAGCGCGGTCGTGGCGGATATGCAGATGCCGCGCGACGATACGAGATGCCATCGCCACCCACGCGTAGTCCGCGGCAACCGGGCACGCACTGACAGCCGGTCAACGCTATGGACCCGCAGACAATCAAGGCCGTCGCAATTGTTTTCGCGGATTTGACCATTTTGCTCTGTGTACGACGGCTCTCCGAAGCCGTCGGCTTGCGCGGCGCGCGACGGCCTCGCAGGGCCGTCGTACATTTTGAATCGAAGATACCCCGATATTCTCATCGACCGGCAAAACCTGCAGCTTTGAAGGAATCGGCAGATTCTGACTACTTTGCCGAGACCGTCTGATCCGAATCTTCGGCGTCTTTTGCGTTCGCAGGCGAGCTAGCAGGAAAGACAAGCTGAAAGAGCTGCAATAACAAAAAGATCGCGAAGGGTGCGGCCAAATAGAGCGGCCACAACCGCCAGAGAATGTGTCGCCGAAAGGGTAATTGCAAACCCTCGACCATGGCGACCGACAGCAGCACAACGCACGCCAGCAGCAACAAACCACAGCCGCCGACGGCCATCATGCCTTTGAACGTTTGCTGCTCGGAGTGCTGTTCCTCGTAAAGTTGAATCGTGCGGCTGCGATGTAAACTCTGCTCGACGGCCGAAACAATTTCGCAGTCGCGACAGGCGCTGGGCCAGTTCCACGCTGGTTGATAACCTTCCAGCGATTGCTCAAGCAAATCCAACGCGACTTCAGTACCGTTCCAATCGTCGAAGGAGATTGACTCGCGGCTTTGGCTGGCGATCTCCAGCGTCCACGGTTGCTCGCCTGCGGGCATCTTCAATGTCGCGCGGCCGCGCGCACCGATCAAGACAATTCGGCCCAACGGCTGTTCATCGACAGGACCGACCGACCATCGCGCCATGGCTCCGGACGGCCCGGACATGTGCACGCTCAGATTGGCAAGCGACGGCTGATCCACCGACGCGCCCATCGCGCTCACCTTGTCGATCTCTCCGACGACGGCGCGAATCAGAGAAACGTCGCACGCAAGTTGCGCGAGCACTTCGGCGCGGCCACGCTGCAACGTCGAACGCTCGAAGACGAGTTGCTCGACGGGACCGATTTCCGCTGGCGAGGTTTCGTTCAATGGTCCACCAGCGAGTTCCGCCAATTTGATAAGTGCCGGATGCAGTCGGCCGGCGAAATACGGCAGCAGCAGGCTGCCCGTGTCGCGCTGAATCATGTCCAGTTCATAACCGACGATCGCTTCACACGCTGGATGCACCAGCAGCAGCGGCACACCGGCCTTGACCAGATTTCGCAGTTGGTCCGCGCGCAACTCGTCGGCCGGACGACTGGCCACGATCACAGCGTCGGCAATCGTGCCCAGCAGCAGCGATTCCCATTGGTCGTTCCAGCGAGCCAGCGGCGCGATTTGCCGCAGTTCGCTGTTCGGCTCGCCCGCGTCGTACACGGCGACCACCTGATGACGCCGGCCGAGCATCGCGGCTTCCGCCAGAGCCAGCACGTCGGCGTCGATTCCCAGCAGAGCAAGTTTCATGAGCAGCCCGATTACAGCCGGCGAATGTGGAAACCGCCGTCCACGTTGATGCGGTCGCCGGTGCTGAATGGAAATGCGTCCGAGACGAGTGCGGCCACGGCGCGGGCCACGTCTTCAGGCTGTCCCCAGCGGCGGATCGGCGTCAGGCCGTCGGCGATCAGCTTATCATATTTCTCTTGCACCGGCGCGGTCATGTCGCTGGCGATTACGCCGGGACAAATCTCGTAAACGCGAATCTGCTCGCCCGCTAACCGATCGGCCAGCAGCCACGTCATCATCTGCATCGCCGCCTTGGCCATGCAATAATCGGCGCGGTTGGTCGACACGGCATACGCGGAGATCGACGATACGTTGATGATCAGGCCGCGCGAGATCGCATTGCGGCCGATCAGTTCGATCATGCGGCGAGCCGCAAGCTGTGACAGGAAGAACGGCCCCTTAAGATTCGTGTCGAACACGATGTCCCAGCTTTCTTCGGTCGCCTCCAGCAGATCCTTCCGCCCTTGCGACGTGATGCCGGCGTTGTTGACCAGCACATCCAAACGGCCGAATTCGTCCAGCGTGCGATCGATCAGCTTTTGACGGTCCGCCGGCACGCCAACGCTGCCGCCCACCGCAATCGCTCGGCCGCCCGCCTGCTTGATTTCCTCAACGACTTCCTCGGCCGCATCCGCGCGGCTGACGTAATTGACCACCACCGCATGCCGCGCGCGAGCCAACTCGACCGCAATCGCGCGGCCAATTCCGCGGGAAGAGCCCGTCACCAATGCAACCGGATCGTTGGACATGGTAGACGTAGCGTAGTAAAGAGAGCGCGAGGGTGTCAACGACCGCAAAGTCGTCTCTGCGAATTGAAAAGAAGCCCCCGGCGAAAGCCGGCGGGAGAAGTCACTTCCATCGCCTAGGTTGGAGGAGTGACGCTCCCACCGGCTTTCGCCGGGGGCTTCCACGTGATTGCGACGTCGCGGCTAGGTTGGACGAGTGACGCTCCCACCGGCTTTTGCCGGGGGCTTCCATGTGATTGCGACGTCGCGGCTAAGTTTGATGAGTGACGCTCCCACCGGCTATTGCCGGGGGCTTCCGTTACTCCAAGATCCGCCGCAGTTGGCTGATTTGGCCGTCGTGGTCGGTGAGCAGCAGTTCGTCGTCGGCAAGCTTCCAGCGGTAGTTCAAGCGGCTGCCGTCGTCCCAAAGCACAATCAGCACATCGCCGCGGGCCTCGAAGCGGCCGGTCAGCGGGACATACTTGACTTCAGCCTTCTTTACGGCAACTTCCGGCGATTGAATGGCGATACGCTGAGTCAACTGCTTGTCCGGAGAAATCTCAATGCGACCATTGCCGGTCAGTTTGACTTGGCTGCGAAAGGATCGCCACGTGCCGATGATCGGCGCCGCTTCGCGAACTTCGTAGTCCAGAGTCTGCTGCCGGTACGTCGGCGAGCGAAGAGTCAAATCGGCGACGATGCGGTCAAACTGTTCTGCTCGTTGACCCATCCATGCGCTGCGTGTAACGGCATGCAACTCGCAGATGCCCCAAGTCGTGCGCGCCAAAATGTGGAAACCGGTTTGTTCCGCGACCACGCCGTTTTCTTGATTGTCGGAAGCGACAATGTTGAACTCTTGTTTCACAGCCGGCCACGGTCCGATGTGCAGCGCAGTGCGACGGCCGAACATGGCGCGGTTGTCGGTCGCCAAACGAGCTCGCCGCGCGAGCAGTTCATCCAATTCCGCGTACGTGCTACGTTCATCGGCCGCGCGCAGCGCACGAACGTGATATGTGAGCCAGACTCCGTCCTCTTGCAAATCGCCGGCCGCATCTGGTGCAGATGGAGACAACACGAGACGAATCTCGCGGCCGCGCGCCGCTTCCCACACTTGCCAGCCGTCCGGCAGAATCACCTCGACCGCACCGGCCGCATGCAAGACGACGGCGTGTTCCGCGCTGCGCTGAGCCTGCGGACTGTTCAGCGATGGTTCATCGGCGACGACGAACGTGCCCATCGCCGTCGTCAATGCTAATCCGATGAGAGTCGCTGCTGGTCGAAACATGGAATCTTGCTCTCACTCGTAGCCGAAGTCGTGAGAGTTCGGTTTGCAATTCTGACACGTCAACCGAAGTCTCACGACTTCGGCTACGTTGCGCACTCGAAGGCCCGCTATTTGAAGACTACTACTTGTTCCGCCTCTGTAGATCGACATTCGGCGGCTCGCTGGCTACTCGCGTAGCGGATCGGCCGATTGTGCAGTGTGTGCGGCTGGCAAATGCAGCGAGG
>JBGTKH010000153.1:0-11430 GCA_041744735.1 Pirellulaceae bacterium
TGCAGGATTTTGGCCAGCGGTTGGACGGCGAACGCTTGCTGTCGCCTCAAATCGGTCCAGCGCTGCGAGACTAGTGCTCGCAGCACTTCGACAATCGCGACGCAGATCGCGACGTCGGCCAGCGGGCATTCCTGCACGTCCAGCACGCGGATTTCGATGGCGTTGCGGTCGAAGCGGGCGATGGCGCCGCGGGCGTTGGCCCACTCGAATTGCAAGATGCCTTCGGGGTCGTGCGGCGCGAGGTCGGCGTAGATGCGCTGCAGGATTTCCCGCTCGTACGCTTCACGGCTGTACACCGGTTCGGGAATCACGTGGCCGCTGACCGATGGCACTCGCCGAGCGTTCGTGCGATACACGTCCAATCGCGTGTCGAGCAGTCCCGTCAAACGGCCTTCCATCACGGGGGAACTAGCGGCGATGGCGGGCAGAATCGGCAACAGCAGCCGGATCGCCGCGTGCAGCCGAGCGAATTCTTCATCGTCGGCGAACGGCAGATTCAGATGCACGCTCTGCAAATTCGCCCAGCCGTGGCCGTGGCCGCGGCAGTCGAAGATGCGATTGAACGAATCATAAACGGGGCTGTAGTCATGCGGCCAGAGTTGCATCTCGCGCGCCGGGTCCATCCACGGGTGCATGGCCGACGGCATCAGCCGCGCGCCCAACGGCTCGAGCAGGTTGTTAATGCGCTGCACGTGCTCTTGAAATCGCTGCGGCAACGGATCGAGCGACGCGGCCGGGCCGGTCGTCTTCAACTCAATCACGTGCAGCACCAATTCGTTGGACCAGGAAATATCGCCCAACTCCACTTCCGACAAATACTCACCGGCCACCGCGTGCAGCACTTTGTCGGTGATCGGCCGCACCGACAGCGTCTCGGCGTCGACAATCATGTATTCCAGCTCGACGCCGAAGCCTTCGAACAGATGCAACGGACATCGGTCGTTCATTCGGTGCCGACTCCCGCCTTGCGTTGTTCGATGCGCGTCAAGAACACCTCCATGATGCGGCGGTACAGGTCTTCGCGCAGGATCGAGTCCTCGACGCCGGCGTCCAGATTCGGATTGTCGTTAACTTCGATGACGTAGAAGTTGTTGCCCGATTGCTTCACGTCCACGCCGTACAGACCCTTGCCGATCAAGTTGGCGGCCCGCAACGCCGCACGCACCGCCCGACGCGGAGCCAATTCGACGGGTAGCGTCTCGAACTTGCCGTATTGCCCCTTGCCGGTCTCGTCGCGCTTGATGATCTGCCAGTGGTTCTCGGCCATGAAGTACTTGCAAGCGTACAGCGGACGTCCGTCGAGAATGCCGATCCGCCAGTCGAACGTCGTGGGCAAAAACTCCTGCGCCACAACCAAGTCCGACTGATCGAGGAACTGCTTTAACTGTGCGTCGAGCGCCTCTTTCGATTCGACCTTCACAACGCCGTGCGAAAACGCGCTGTCCGGCTTCTTCAACACGACGGGAAAGCCGAGTTGTTCGGGAATCGCGTTTAGGTTGTCGCGATGAGCGACGATCGTTTTGGGGATCGGCACGTCGTGGCGGCTGAGCAACTCGGCCAAGTACACTTTGTTTGTGCACTTGACAATCGATTCGGGATCGTCGATCACAACTAGCCCTTCGCGCGATGCCCGGCGCGAGAAGCGATAGGTGTAGTGGTTGACGTACGTCGTGTCGCGGATGAACAGCGCGTCGAATTCAGCGATGCGGCCGTAATCGTCGCGCGTAATCAATTCTGTGCCCAGCCCCAGCGATTCGGCGGCTTTCATGAACCGCCGCAGAGCTTTCTCGTCCGACGGCGGCTGCGGATCGGTGGGGTTGTGAAGGATGGCCAAGTCGTATCGCGTGCGGGTCTTCTTTTGCACGCGTCCGCGGCGGCCGGCAAAATGTTCCGCCGCCACGTCTCCCAGAAATACCCGGTGCGAGCTGGGCACGTCGTTGGAGGAAAGGATACCAACACCGCGCAAATGCCATTTGTCGTTGCTCTTGCCGAACTGGGCGCGCAGCAGCGGCGCCTGGAACAGATTAAATAAGTGCAGACTCAGCCGGTCATACCGCTTGGCCAAGTTGCGGCCGAAGTAAATACTGAGCGTGAACTTGTCCGATTGCAGCGGTGCCAGGCTGCCCTGAATCAGCTCGTCCAATTCTTCCGACACAAAGCGGACGATGGACTGCGACTTTAGATCCTGAATCGTGGTGATGCTGGGCAGCGGCTTGTGCCCCCGCGCCTCGGCCAACAGCGACACGTAATACCCGGTGCTCTGATAGCGGTACGAGCGGCAGAGGTTGAACACTTTCACGCCGCGTACGTCGCTGTATTCCGGCTTGGTCAGGTATGAGCGGGCGTCGACCACGTCCACGCCGGGAATCTCGAACGTCCATTCCTTCGGGTCGTTAGCGATGATCAGAATCGGCACGAGGTCTCCCTTCTCGCTGGCTGCGTGGCTGAATGATTAACAGGTTGGCATCGTAGGTGATGATGCCCAACAGAATCGCGCGGATCACGCGGTCCATGCTGACTTCGTAATGCTGCTGGGGCGCGAACGGATTAGGCACGAACGGATCGGCGACCAGCACCGTGCGATTCTCTTTGTCGTAACCGCACAACACAACGAAATGCCCGGCCGGCACGCCGCGCACGTCGTCCGGTTCGCAATTCGGGCCGTGTTCGCGGGCCGATTGATAGAGATACGTGGCACTCAAGCCGGTCAAAATCGGCACCGACTTTTTCAAGTAACGCCGAAACACATCGCCCGTCATGTCGTCCATGCGAATCTTGCCGCCTCCCTGCAAGAACTCCAAATACGCGGTACTGGCAGCGTTCAGTTTCGGCGAACTTTTGGCGGCCATTTGGGCCGTCAGCCGTTCGGCCAAAGGGGGCGCGCCAGGCTTAAACCACGTCGGGTCGAACACCTGCAGATTCAGAGTATATATGGTAGCATCGTAGCCTCGCTGCAGTGCGTGGCAACCCAACAGCACGGCTAGCGTCCCGCCATCCTCCAGCTTCGGCGTTTCGCGAATCACTTGCTCCAGCGGCAACTCCTCACCGTAATAGCCATACACCGCCTGCAAACACGTCGGGCCGCAAGTGGTATTGTTCGGCTGCGGCAGGATCTTGAGCTGAAGGGTCGTTTCCATACGGATGGTTGCATTGCCATTGCTGGTGATCACTGGTTAGACGACGATTATAGCAGTAACGGCCATTGTTCGTCTTCGCCGCGTTCCCAACAAAACTGACGTGCCGTTGTCGCCAAATCGACCCGCGGCAGGGTAGATGGTGTCGTGACTGAATGGTCATCCGCAGTTTTGAGCAGGCTGATGATGCCTGCCTGCTTCATGCGTATGGAATTCGGATGTAGCGGAGTCATTGTGCTTTGCGCGCGACTCTGCGAATCATTGTCAGCTTGCATGTTGGGTACTACGCCGGTTGGCACCGCTCGCTTACAATGCCTCAGTGACGAAGAACTCCCGCCAAATTCAGTGCATGCGTGAAACCCATGAGCGATCAACCCTGGTACCACGAGGGTTTGAAATTCCAGTGCACGCAGTGCGGTGATTGCTGTACCGGTGCGCCGGGGCATGTGTGGGTAAATCGCGAGGAAATCGCGGCGCTGGCCAAGGAGATTGGCGAGCCGGACGTGGAGAAGTTTGAACGGACTTACGTGCGTAACGTCGGCATTCGCAAGAGCTTGAGGGAGTTTCCCAACGGCGACTGCGTGTTCTTCGACGGCGACACGCGGAAGTGCACCGTGTATCACGCTCGGCCGCGTCAATGCCGGACATGGCCCTTTTGGGATTCGAACCTCCGCACCCCCGAAGCTTGGGCTCAAACGTGCGAAGTCTGTCCGGGAAGCGGCAAGGGAAAGCTGTACCAGATCGAGGACATCGAAAAGCAGCGCAGTGTCATCAAGATTTGACATGCAAGCTGACGGCAAACGCACTCATTTCGTCCGCCGTTTGTCGGTTTGTAACGATTAGTTGAAGTTTGCCGGCTGCGCAACCGATCATGTTCTTTGCCGGGTGCTGTTTCGGTCGAGGCAGCCGTTTATGGCGCTGTGGCGAAGATCGACGACGAAACCGTTAGTCTCTTTTTGCCAACGGATGATCTTGACTCTAGTGCTTGTGGCATTTACACTTGGAGCATGATTAGCACCAGTCCGGTGCCGAACTTTATGAACCTTTCGCCCCACTGCCACAGGGGAGTTGAGTCGTGACCAAGAAAGAGATCGTCAAGACGATTTCCGATGAGATCGGTTTGACCCAACTGAAGACCAAGGAAATCGTGCAGAAGACGTTCGACGCGATTGTCGAAACGCTGGTCGAAGATCGGCGCATCGAATTGCGGAACTTCGGTGTTTTCGAGGTAAAGAAGCGGGCGGCTCGAAAGGCTCGCAACCCACGCACCGGCCAGCGCGTGGACGTGCCCGAGAAATTCGTCGTAACGTTCAAGCCAGGCAAGGAGATGGAGGAAAAGGTTCGACAGTTGGAAGAGCGCGAGCACGCCAAGGCCATGGCCGCCAAAGCAGGCGCCGCGGCTGTCAAGCCACCGTTGCCGACCGCACCGGCCAGCCAGATCCCGGGTTCGGCTGCACATGGCCAGGCACCGGCTCCCTCATCCGCACCGGAAACTTATGGAACGCCAAGAGGTTACGAGACGAATCCAGGAAGTACAAGCTAGTTACGCTGATCAGTTTGCCGTTCGGCACGTCGAAGTCACTCCCGTCTGACGATTCGACGACAATAAACCAATTCCGTTCATAACTTTACGACACGATGAATCTCGTTAGGACAACGAGATCGCCGTAAGTCCTCGCGCGATCGACGCGAGCCGCGGCGCGCTCGTCTTGGGCGTAAGGTCCGTTTCAGGGAGGATTTCCAATGCGGCGGCTGATTTTCGCGGTTCTGCTGGGTGTGGTCGTCAGCGCGAACGTGGGTTGTTTCCTGCCCATCTATTCGGCCGATCCGGCGCGTCGTACGCAGCAGTTGATCTTCACGTCGGAAGACCTGCGTAATTTTCTAAACGAGTGGGAGCGTTTCTGGTTCCTCGACCAGCCGGACCACATGTCGCCGTTCCGCACACACGGTGGCGTCATCTAGCGGCTGTGGTGTGAGCGGTTTAAATTGGCCAGCAACGGGGACGACGCGCGCCGGGCGCGCCGCCGCGTTCGTCCCGCATGGCAGCCCGCTGGAGTTCGTGTTTCGTGACCATTGCTCCCACCGACGTGGATCTCCGCGTGCACATTGGCCGTCTCGAGTTGGCCAATCCGATCCTGGTAGCTTCGGGTACGTTCGGTTACGCGCGCGAGATGGAAAAACTGGTCGATTTGTCGCGGCTGGGCGGCATCCTCCCGAAAACGATCACACGACTGCCGCGGCTGGGCAACACACCGTGGCGAACTGTCGAAACCGCCGCCGGCTTGCTGAATTCCATCGGGCTGGACAACGACGGCATCGACGCGTTTATCGCTCACCATCTGCCGTATCTACGCGAGCTGCCGACACCGATCATCGTGAGCATCGCCGGCCGCACCGCCCCGGAATTCGTCGAGATGGCCGCGCGGTTGGATGGCGAGGCGGGTGTGGCCGCATTGGAGTTGAACGTCTCCTGTCCCAACGTCAGTGGTGGCGTCGATTTCGGTACCGATGCGGAGATGTGCGGGCGGCTCGTGGCCGGAGTGCGTAGCGCGACGCGGCTGCCGATCTTGGCCAAGATGACACCGAACGTGACCAACATCGCCGAGATTGCACAAGCCGCTACCGAGGCCGGTGCAGACGGAATCTCGCTGATCAACACTCTGCTGGGCATGGCCATCGATTGGCGTCGCCGCAGGCCGCTGCTGGGGAATGTGATGGGCGGATTGAGCGGTCCGGCGATCAAGCCCGTCGCGCTACGCTGCGTCTACCAAGTGGCCAAGAGAGTCAACGTGCCGCTGATCGGCATCGGCGGCATCGCGACGATCGACGACGTGATGGAATTCCTGGTCGCCGGCGCCACGGCCGTTCAAATCGGCACCGCGAACTACTATGATCCCACCGTGTCGATGAAGATCCTGGACCAATTGCCCGCCGCCCTAGCCGAAGCCGGTGCCCGCAGCGTTTCAGATATCGTAGGCACGTTACGAACAATGACAGAATGACGAATGTCGAATGACGAAAGAATGACGAAGCACGAAGGACGAAATGTGTCATGTCCGACCAGTTCGTCATTCGACATTCTTTCGTCATTAGCCATTCGTAATTCGTCATTCCTAAACACTCCCGCGCAACACAACAGCACAACTCACCACTGCCATGCGTGTACTTTCCGGAATCCAGCCGACGGGGCGTTTTCATTGGGGCAACTACTTCGGAGCGATTCGGCAGTACATCGATCTGCAGTATGAGGACGAATCGTATTACTTCATCGCCAACCTGCACGCGCTGACCACCGTGCGCGATCGCCAGCGGCTGCGCGAGCACACGCTCGACGCGGCGATGGACCTGTTGGCGCTCGGCTTGGATCCGAATCATGCCACGCTGTTCGTGCAATCCGATGTGCCTGAGGTGTCTGAATTATGTTGGCTACTGATGACGGGCGCGCCGTTGGGGTTGCTCGAACGCTGCCACGCTTACAAAGAGAAGAAGTCCAAAGGGATCACTGCCGACGCCGGGCTGTTCACGTATCCGGTGCTCATGGCCGCCGACATTTTGGCTTATGACTCCGACATCGTACCGGTCGGTCAGGATCAGGTGCAGCACATCGAGGTGGCGCGCGATCTGGCCGGCAGCTTCAACCACGAGTTCGGCGAAACGTTCGTCTTGCCCAAAGCCAAGGTGCTGGAGGCGTCGGCCAAAGTTCCCGGCACGGACGGCGAGAAGATGTCGAAGAGCTACAACAACACGATCGAGATCTTCGAGCCGCCCAAGTCGATGCGCAAACAAATCATGCGGATCGTCACCGACTCGCGGCCGATGGAAGAACCGAAGGACCCGGAGACCGATCATCTGTATCAACTCTACTGGCTGTTCGCCGACGACACCCAGCGTGCCGAAATGGCCGCCCTCTATCGCCGCGGCGGTTTCGGCTACGGCGAGATTAAACAGGCCCTGGCCGACGCCGCCGAATCCTACTTCGCCGAAGCCCGCGCCAAGCGAGAGGACCTGGCCGCTCACCCCAAGCAAGTCGACGAAATCCTAGCCGACGGCGCCAGCCGCGCGCGAAAAAAAGCCGCCGAAGTCCTGCTCCGCGCCCAACAGACCTGCGGGGTCAAGGCATAGCCCGAATTCTTCCTCGCTCTCACGCTGATTCATATTCGAAATGGGAAGAAAGTCGTGGGACCGTCTCTCCCATCCGCGTTTCGTAACAAGGCAGATTGACAGCCTGACGGGGATAGTGTACGCATGTATAAGCATCTTTGCGATTGCCATCGAGTTGACCTTACATTTCCTTGTGGTACGATCTCGCAGGCCCTCCGGCGGTGTCGGTTCATGTGTGGCCATTCCCAGATTCAGATGACGCTTGCCGATATGAACGGATTGTTCGTCGAACCAGAACGCGCTGAACTAAGCACCGAGACAGCGATCGTTTCTGCCGCCGTGTCGTTGGGTGCCGACACGGTTGCGGGCTGGTCACGCGCCGAATCCAAGTTGGCGAAAGCTGCATCGCCAGTTCCCAAAAGACTCTTGGAGGATCTTCGGCAACACATCCATGCGGGAGAGGACCCATTGGGCGAAGCCTTCTGTCGCATTCGGCGGCCGTCCCAGCGACGCCAGCAAGGCGCAACATTCACGCCGCAGAAAATTGTGGACGCGATGGTCAATTGGTCGGCCGAATTCGACCATGCCAGTCGTGTTGTCGATCCAGGAGTTGGTTCCGGGCGTTATCTAGTGTCGGCCGGTCGGCGATTTCCGCGAGCCGAGTTGATTGGTGTCGAGATCGACCCGCTGCCAGCTATTCTCGCGCGGGCCAATCTTGCGGTCGCCGGCCTCGCGCGTCGGTCGCAAATAATCCTCAATGATTACCGTAGCGTCGTCTTGCAAAATTCCAAAAAGACGTTGTTCCTCGGCAACCCGCCGTACGTTCGCCACCACCTGCTCGACACCGGTTGGAAGAAGTGGCTGATCGACGAAGCAGCAAAGCTAGGGCACTCTGCCAGTCAACTTGCGGGCCTACACGTTCACTTCTTTTTGGCCACGGTGGCGAGAGCTCAAAAAGGAGACTTTGGGGCGTTCATTACGGCCGCTGAATGGCTAGATGTTAACTATGGCAGTCTCGTGCGCGACCTGTTCTTAGCCGAGCTAGGAGGACGACGGATCGTCGTCATTGAGCCGTCCGCGATGCCTTTTCCTGACGCCGCGACAACGGCCGCCATTACTTTCTTCCAGATTGGAGCCCAGCCGAAGTCGATCAAACTGAAACGCGTCGAAAGTTTGGACGAACTAGAGAAATCCAACGGCAACCGAACCGTTCGACGCGAACGTCTTGCCGCGGAAAGACGCTGGTCGCACCTGACGCGCATTGGCCGCAAGGGGCCTGAAGGTTTCGTTGAACTTGGTGAGCTCTGTCGCGTGCATCGTGGGCAGGTAACCGGATTCAATAAAGTTTGGATCGCGGGGCCGCATAGTGCGGCATTGCCGGAGAACGTACTCTTCCCCAGCGTGACAAAAGCCCGCGAGCTAATTCGAGCCGGCCCCATTTTGTCGGACGCGTCGGTGCTACGCCGCGTGATCGACCTGCCCCTCGACCTGGACGAATTCGATGCTCGTGAACGCAATGCTGTGGACCGGTTCTTGGCAGAAGCCAAGTCGCTAGGGGCTCACCTTGGTTACGTTGCCACAAATCGCAAGGCTTGGTGGTCAGTCGGGCTGCGCGATCCCGCACCGATTCTTGCGACCTACATGGCTCGTCGCCCGCCGGCGTTCGTTCGAAACAAGGCGCAGGCAAGGCATATCAACATCGCGCACGGTATTTACCCGCGCGAACCACTGAGCGCAATCACCTTGACAAGCTTGGTCGAGTTTCTTTCTCGGTCTGTTTGTGTGACAGAGGGCCGAACGTACGCTGGGGGGTTAACCAAATTCGAACCGCGAGAAATGGAACGGTTGTTGGTGCCGAGCTTGGAACTCCTGACCAAGGCGTAAATCTGAAATGATCGATCCACCGCGATGGACAGCCGATGAGTTTAAGCGAGATATCGCCGAGGCAACGGAGCTCTTCCGCAGAGAGCGTCTCGAGGAACCGTTAGAAGACTATCTGGAGGCCTTCGACCTGTATCAGGGCAATGTCGAAGACTTGTTCGAGGCGACAGTTGATCTGACTACGCTCGATAAGTCGGCATTGGAAATCTTGACGAACGCCGATTTACTGAACGCCTTTCGCTATCTCGCAGGTCCGCCTATTTCTCAAGATGACCTGAAGACTGTCGCCGAAGCGGACTCTCTCGTCGCAAAACGTCTTCGACAAGACACGGACGCCGTGCAGAGCATCATCCAGGTAATTCGCGTCGGGTTGGATCGACGCCGGTTCCCGTGGGTGGGCGAAGGTCGCGAACCCAACGAAGCCGAGAAAAACGCCGCGATTCTTGCGTCCGCTGCGCTCATGGCCACGCAGCGGGTCGGTACGAAACGGCGAAGTCTTGGAAAAAAGGTTTTAGAAGGACTTACAGAAGGTGCGTTGACGGGTGTTGGATTCATTAAGGTGCCGAGCCGTAGAGTTCAAACGCTCGCCGACGCGCCGGAAGCTGGTCATTTCTGCGGTGAGAGTTACCTCGGCAATAGAAAGGCCGATTTCATCGTTCGATTATGGGACCAACGGGTTATGCCCATCGAGTGTAAAGCTTCGAACTCCGCGACAAACTCTGTCAAACGGCTCAACAACGACGCAGCGGCAAAAGCCGAAGCATGGCGAACGGATTTCGGCGTGCGACAAGTTGTGCCTACCGCCGTTCTCAGTGGCGTGTACAAATCACACAACTTGGAAGACGCTCAGAGCCGAGGCCTGACACTTTTCTGGGGCCACAACCTCAAGGCGCTGACTGATTGGATCGAGGACACTCGCATCTTTGATCGGCATCCGCAATGAATTTGGGTCGTGCGGTCACGGTTGGGCGATGTCGTACAAGCAGTTCATCACGCCTCAGGGAATCGGCTTCAGTTGCCTTCGGCGATCTCCTTCATGCTCACCAGCTTCAAGCGTCCGAAGGGATTGTACATCGGACTTCCGGCGTCGAAATCTTCGCCCGTGGTCGCCACAACTTGAAAGCGCGGAGCGACTTCGTCGGCTAGCACGTGGCCGTGGCCGATGGGTTTGTCGCTGGCGGACATGTAGCGGATGACGTTGATGATCAAGTCTTCGTCGGCGTCGGCGTCGGCGCGTCGCATCATGATGTCCGGCAAACCCAACACGTGCATGCCCATCGTCCACACTTCCTGCCGCCCGCGCACGATGCCGACGAAGGCAAAACTCACGGCGTCCGATCCGCCGTCTTCGGTCATCTCGATCCAATGGCCGCCGCCATGAGCCAGTGCGCTGTTGTCGATAAACACGCCCGCCCCGCCCGCCCGCACGATCGCTGCACCGGCTTGCATCATCGTCAACGCCGCCTGCATCGAGCCGCCCGGACCGGTCAAGCCGACGTTCACGGTATAGCCGTTAACGATCTCCATTTCATCGTCGGTCGCCGGTTGCCGGCACGACGATCGGAAGATCTCCGCAAACTGATCGTCCGGCGGCATCGGGATAAACTCGATTTCCTTGCCGTCAGGGAAGATCAAAGCCTCCGGTGTCAGGCGAAAACCCGCCGGCAGCCGCTCGATCAGTTCCCCGGGATGAGCCCAATTGCCGGGAATACGCAGCGTCGTTTTCACAATAGCTTCGGTTTCATTCACAGTTCGGCCCTCTGCGCATCGTATTGGTTCCGCTCGGTCGTCAGTATCGCCCGCGGAATTGCATTGTGGAAGTAGGCGTTTTCGTGATCCGCCAAAAACCGCAGTTGGTTCTACAATGCTTTCAACAACACCAGCCCGATGATCTCGGCATATCCACGGTGACGTTCGCCGAACTCCGCTACGGTGCGGATAAAAGCTGTGACCCCGCGAAGAACCATAGCGTTGCCGCTTCCGCATTCTAAGGGCCACGAAACTCTTGCCCGCCAATGGGGGAACGAAGATAATGCGCAGTCAGCCGATTGTCGCCGCGAAATGAAAGACCTCCCGGCACCGAGGCGAACAGGATCGGCTGGAGTTTGACTCGTCGCGCAAGCCGCGAGAATGAGAAACACGTGTCAACGGGCAAACCATCTCACTACTTCGTCCACACCCTGCTGCGTGCCCGCGACTGGCAGCACCGTCCGCAGTTTGATCAAGTTTGCGACTGGTGGCGCGGCAGTGGCGTAGGCTTCCAGCCTGCGAACCATGATGATCGCAAGCTGGAAGCTTACGCCACGCGCGGCCG
>JBGTKH010000154.1:0-8124 GCA_041744735.1 Pirellulaceae bacterium
CCGCCTGTCGTAAATGACCGGTGGCTGCCAACGAAAGCCAAATCAAACCTCCGGCCCCAGCGGCCGGAGGTTTTCTTTGCGCGCAGGTAGCTGAACTCGTGAGAGTTCAGAAGACTTACAAAAGTTCAGAAGTCTCACGACTTCTGCTACATCGAGGGGCACTACTGCTTTGTCAAAGTTTAGTTTTAGGGTCGGCCGGTTACGTGGCGTAAGCTTCCAGCTTGCGTTTACTCGTGGAAATCGAGTTGGCAAGCACGATGCTTGCCCCACTTTTTAGTTTTGACAAAGCACTACCACGATCCCGCCACGACGTGAAAGCTGGCTTGCTCGCGGGCCTTGGCGTATCCCAGCGGCGCGTCGGGCGAAGATTCGACAAGTGCCACGTAGCTGCGCGGTGCGTGTCGGCCGTTTATCGGCATCAGGCATTCCTGCAGCTTGCGTTCCAACACGCTTGTGGCCTGTGCCGTCGGCATGCCACCTTGCCACATAGAACCCGAGTTCATGTAGTAACGAGGACCATAGGCGACCGCGTTCGGATCGAATCCCTCGGGAAACTGCGGCATGTTTTCGGCGAACACCGGCCGCAGTTTGGCGTAAGCGACGGACAAGGTCGTCGGTTGCAGTTCCGCAATCGCGCCGCGCGGAATCTCCTCCGCCCAGAACGTTTGGCCGTTTTCATCGACCAATAACAGTCTGTGAATCTCCGAGCCCAGTAGATTCTCCACGCGCGGCGATGTGCTCGGCGGCTGTGCGGCAATCACGCGCAGTTCGGCCTGTGTCTGTTCGCGCGAGCGCACGACCATGAATTGGGCCATCACCCGCGAACTCAAATAGCCGCGCGTGAGTCGTTGCTCATGATCGCGCCAATCTAGTTGCTGAGTACGCTGATGTTGCCCGTTATAGTTCGTGACAAAGTCCTCGATGGGATAGACGGCCGTATCGCTGGGATAGGTCAGCCCGCGGGACGGCGCCAGCCCTGCATAATAGGTTTGCCGGGAAAAGGAAACCGCCCGGCCCGTCGCTTGATCCAGTTGCGTGAAGCTGCGCACGCGAGCCCGCACGCCGAGGCCGTCGCTCAGCAGCGCGTGAGCGAACAGTCCCAACGTCACCAGCGCGGCGCCTGCCGGAACAGTGATCAACAACAGGTACAACCGCTTCCAACGCCGCAATGCAAAATAATTGACCGGCCCGATCAACACGACAAACAGCGTGATCAAAACGCGGAATGTCGTGACCGGCGCCATGCCGACGCCGGGAATCAGAAAGTTCCAATACTCGCCGTTGTCCTGGGTCCGCGAAACACCGTGCCGCACCGACCAATTTGTGCGTGGCACGTCGAGTGTCGAAAACAGCCACTGCCATTGCCAACTATCGCCAGGAAACGGCTGCTCGGCGGCGATGGCCACGACTTGTCCCAAATCGGCGTCGCGCCACAGCAACGGCGGAGAACTGGGTGGCTTCGGCGGCGGCGCGGGTTCCGCCGGTTGGTCCTGCAGCATCATCGAACCGGTGGGACCGTAGATAATCTGCCCGGCTTGCGCGCGATTTCCCGCCCAATGCAATTCCTGGCCATATAGCGATGCCGAAGGAACATTCCAATTGCGGAATTGTGACGAGTCGCCGGCCCGCGCCGCCATCGGAGACAAATCAAGCAGCCGCTCGACCTCCTCCAACTGCTCGAACCGGTCACCGACGCCGTAAACGCACAACGTCGGTCCGGTGGCCAACCACGCACGCAGCGATTTCCATTGCCGCGGGTTGCTTGCGCGCATCAGTTGCAAATCCGCCAGCGAAATGAAAATGACATCGACGCTGGAGAGCTCAAGCCAGCGCTCCGGCAAATCCTGCGGCGGCAAAATGTCGATCTGAGGGATTTGATTGACCAGATTCACTAGCGCGATGGTGTCCAGCGGCACCGACACGTCCGCCGGGTAATAGCCGAGGGCGATCACCAGTTGGTGAATGTCCGGCAGGTTCCCGCTGTTGAAATTGATCGGCACTGGTCCTCGGAGCGCGCCGCCCATTGGCAACACACGCGGCTGTCGCTGAGCAAGCGTCAGCGCGTCGCTATCGATGAACAGTATGGCCGGCAGCATTTCATTCCACGTGTTGGGATTGCCACCTTGAAAGCCGTTGGACAGCGACAGGTCGTCCAGTACGAATCCGTCTTCGGATACGACGATATCCAGCCCAATCCAAGGCTCCTCTTGCGGCACGGCCAGTGTGACCGACACGCTTGTGCCGCCTTGTGGGAGATCGACGTACTGGCTAATGCTTGTGTTCTGATTACGCCCGCGCCAACCGCGCGGCGTGACTTCGATCAAGAACGATCGCTCGGCCGTCGCAGGGACCGGCGGCGATGTGGAAATGTCAACTCGCACCGGGCGATAACCGGTGCCGTCAACCCAGATTGTGTCAACGGTCATCTGTAGTCCGCTGGTCGCCTTCACGCCCGGTGCCGGCGCCGTAATCACACCCCCGGAACCGGCCCACGCAGCATCCGGCGCGACCGCCAGTAACAGTACTGCGACGAGGCCATTTACTCGTGCCTGAGTTATCAACATGACTTGTTCGCCAATCAGGCGTCGTGAGCGATTTGGATTTGGTGACTACAGCGGTTCGTCCGGCGGCAATAGTTGCGGTGGCGGCGTGTGCGACGCGAACGGGCTGCGATGGTGTCGTTTCGGAAACATCGATTCGGCTACGATGGCGGCCCAATACGCCACCACGAAAAACACCGCCTGCACCACAATCGCCAGTACCAACCCGGCCACCGCAATCGCGATCGCCGCCGCCCACACATGTCCGCGAATGCCCAGCGACACGACCAGAAAAAACAGGCCGCACACGGTCATGATGCCCAACATCCAGCGGATCGAATAACGCGGAATCAGCATGCCCTCGATTGTTGCACACCAGCCCGCATTTGCAAGTGACACACGGCAAGTCGTTGCACACGCCACCGTCACCAACTACGCTAACTGTGGAGTGCGGCGATTTATCGCCGCCATGAATTTGGAGTGCGGCGACTCGTCGCCGCTTTGGGAATTTTGGATTTACTGAGGGGACGAGGTGAAAATTGAAAACAAAACTCCCAAAGCGGCGACGAGTCGCCGCACTCCACAATCTTCCCTACTCGGAGACGCTCCATGAAACGCTTTTTTCTATTGGCGATTACATTGTTCGCGTCGCTCTTCTCACTGCCGATTCAAGCCGCCCAGCGCAACGTGATCTTGATCGTAACGGATGACCAAAGCCCCGACGCAGGTTGCTATGGCAATTCGGTGATTAAGACGCCGAACCTCGACGAACTGGCCCGCGACGGCACGGTGTTCACTCACGCTTTTTGTACGACGGCAAGCTGTAGTGCCAGCCGATCCGTGACCCGCAACACGCCCCACGGCTGGCCGAAATGAAAGCCAAACTCAAGGCCTTCCAAAAACAAACCAGCGACCCATGGATCATGAAGTGGGAATACGAGTGAGAAATTACGAATGTTGAATTACAAATTACGAAGGAAGAGGGAATGGTGTATACGAGCGGCACAAAATCATTCGAAGTGTCGATGTCCTTTTCGTAATTCGTAATTCGTAATTCGTAATTCGTAATTCGTAATTCCCTATCGTCCTCGCGCGAAGATGCCGGTCGCGTACCACGTGCCGTTGCTGCCGCGTTTCATGTCGTAGGCGAACAGCGACTGGCGGCCGCTGACGGCGCTCCAGTGGCCGGATGACTGCCGCCAACTGTGCACGCATTCGATCGCCGCGTCGACTAAGCCCTGGTTAGGCCAACTCTCGGCGCACACTTCCTGGGCCAGCATGTTGCGCGGCAGCCGGCTGTTGATGCGGTGAAAGCGGCTGCCCCAATTGTGATGGCCTTGCAGATTGATGTCGGCCTGATGCTGCGAGTGGCTCTCGCTCTCTGTGGCCAACACCGGATAGAATTCGCTGTCGGCGCTGGCGGGATCCTCGGGATGCGTGCGGACGGCGAAGACCAGCGTGCGCTGGGTGAGCGAACCCGCGGGCAGATTCAGCAGCACGGCGAATTGTTCTCGGCCAATTGAACTGCCAGCGCGAAACGGGAACACGCTCACGACTAGTCCGTAATGTTCGCTGTTCGCATCTCGCAGATCAATCATCGCGATGCCCGAACAGTGCAACAACTCGGCAAAGGCCGCGTGGTCGAGCAGCTTGATCTTCTCGCCATCCACTTGGCCCGTGGCGGTGGTTGGAATCTTGGCCAGCACCAGCGGCTTGAGCGATTGGCGAATCGAGTCGTCTGCCAGCACCGACGATTCAAACTGGTCCGGCTTTTTACTTGTCGTCTCATCATAGAAATAGATAAACAACATCTTGCCGGCGGTTCTGGCGGTCTGCATAGCTTCGGCGTAGTTGGTCATCCAAGGCAGCGGCTGAGCAGGAGCGGCGTTGGATGATTCGGCCAGCGATGTGCCGGCTAGACCGCACAAAACGAATAGACAGGCGACGGGCGAGACGAATTTTGACAACATGTGGACATACCTCCGTGGACAAAGGAAAGAGTGAAAGAAGTGAGCTGGCAGCGTTTTTGAGACGCTGGCGGGGATTTTTCGGGTGGGGCGGGACTTAAAAGCGGAACAAGAGAATAGGCAGATCGCGTCGGGTTAGTCAAGTGGGTGCTATTTACCGTTTGCAAGATTTGGTAGTGGTACAAGTTGCCGTAGCGGAAGTGGTGACACTTCCGAAGTCTCACGACTTCGGCTACCAAAATGTTTGAAAGTTGGCGGGAAACTGGGTATTGTGAGTAAATGGCCGTAACGAAAGGTAGCTGCGTTCGCCCGAACGCGGGGGCGCGTCGCGCCGCGTTCTGGCGAACGCAGCTACGACCCCGTTTACCTGGAAAGCCAGAAAGTTCGTGTAGCGTCATTTGGCGATTCCTGGTAAGAAAATGAAAAGTCGGCGAAAAGAATTCTCCGAATCCCCCATCTCATCAGCGGAGCAGTGCGATGCGACCTCTCTTCCCGCGCTTGGCGGCCACGTTTTTCTTGTTGTACGTATTCAACCTATTGGCCCCAGACGCAAACGCCGCACCGCCAGCCGATGCAGTGCGAACGGCGCTGGTCGACATGCACGCCTGGGTCGGTGAAGGTGACAAGGGCAACGCGTGGCGTCGCTACTTGAAGTCCGATCAACTGCTCGGCCAATTGGACAAGGGAGACGCAGCAGAAAAAGAGGTCGTGGCCGATGTCTTGCAACGCTACACGAGCGACGTGCCAGGCATTCAGAGCAAGCGATTCGTTGCCGTGCGAGCGGCGCTGCAGTCTTGGCTGGAAGAATTGTCGCTGCCCGGCGCCGGCGAACTAGCCGAAGCTGCTCGTGCGGCCAAGTCAGAATTCAAACCGCTCAGCAGCGAGCACGTCGCGCAGACGAAAGCCGCCGCAGCGAAAGCCATCGCCGCCCTCGACCTATTCCTGAGCAGCGGCGACGAACGAAAGCAGCAAGCCTGGAAGAAGTATCTGCAGTGGCAAAGTATGCACGATCAGTTGAACTCGTCGGGCGAGCCTGATTTGCGAGAGCTGCAGTTGCTCGCCGGCCTGTATCATGCCAATCATTCGGGGCTTGAACTGGCGCAGTTTGTTGCCGTACGCGATAGCCTACGCGAGTATGTCAACGCCGCATATTTCGCGTCCGATGCCAAACTGCCGGAAGCTTACGCCACAAATCTCGAAGACCTCGCCACTCGTCTCGAAGCATTCGCACAGAATCCGACGAGCGACAATGCTCTGCTGATCGGCCGCACGATCGGTTGGCTGGAGAGCGCCGGCCAGGCCGACACGCTGGTCCGCGCGGTGCGCCGTCAATACTGGCGCCCAAACCTGTTCGCCCGCGTTTCTGAAAGACTGATCGCGGCGGGGATCGAGGATGAAATCGACGACACGAGCCCGGTCAGCGACGTGATTCTGGGAACGACGATGTACGGCACGGCACGCACCCAAGGCCAAACGTCGGTGCACTTGATTCCCAGCGCAGGCAAAGCAGCGATTGAAATTCGTTTGACCGGCACGGCTTGGTCCAACAACGTCGGGTACCAAGGGCCGGTGACGATCTACACGAACGGGGCCACGCAAATCGACGCTCGCAAGCGCGTGAACGTCGACGATCAGGGGCTGCACCCGCTACCCGCAGTGGCCAGTTGCGCCACGAGTTCTTCGATCAACGGCATCGGTGCTCCGCTGCGGATCATCGAAAGGATCGCGTGGAACAAGGCCGGCCAAAGCAAGGGTCAGGCGGAGCGCATCGCGTCGTCGCACGCGGAAGTGCGGGTCGCTCGGCGCGTGGACCAGCAGGCTGGCGAAATGTTGGGCGAGGCCAACAAGTCGTTTCTGGAAAAATTCCGCAACCCGCTGCTGCGGCGCAATTCGTTTCCGCAACTGCTACGCTTCGGCACCACCGGCGAGCACCTGTACATGCGGCTGATGCAAGCCGGCCCGTTCCATCTGGCGGCTCCCACCGATCCGCCGGAGATCCAGGGCGACCACGACTTGGCCGTGCGTGTCCACGAATCGCTGGTCGGGAATTTCTCACAGGCCGTGATCGGCGGCGAAACGCTGACCGACGAACGGCTGGCCGAGCTAATGGAAGAGTATACCGGCAGCGTGCCTGAAGAACTGCAAATCGGGCCGGACAAGGATCCGTGGTCCATCACGTTCGCATCCGAGCACCCGATCAGCGCCGGGTTCACGGGCCAAACGTGCACGGTCACGATTCGCGGCCGGCGGTTCACGCGCGGCGATCAGGGGATCAACAACTCGATGGAAATCTCAGCCACGTATACAATCGAAAAGACGCCGGCCGGAGCCAAACTGACGCGGCAGGGCGAAGTGGCTGCCGAGTACACAACGCCGGGCCGCCAGAGCGTCCAGCAGATCGCCTTCAAAACCTTCTTGCGGAAGAAGTTCGACGCCTTGTTCAAACAAGAGGTCGCGACCGAAGGCTTGAAGCTGCCCGGGCGCTGGGAACGAGCCGGCAAGTTGCGGCTGGACCACCTGGATGCCGACAAGGGTTGGCTGGCACTGGGTTGGCTGCAGCCGAGCGATACCGTGCGAACCGCAAAGTCAAAGTAGCATGAACCGCTGGGTCGAGATCACTTTTGATTGCCTGCCGCTGCGCAGCCTGGGGCGATTGGACATTCCGATCGACGCCTCGCCCAAGTACCGCGCGCGGTGCGAGAAGATCAAAGCCGCGCTCGAAAAACACGGCTCCCACAACACGTACTATCTGTACAACGCCAAGTGCTGCTATCACTTGATGAATCATGCCGAACTGGGCATGATCGAGTTTCAGTTCGAAGGCACCGCGCTCACCGACGCCGCCGACCTGCACACCAAGCTCTGCGACGTGGAGGTCGTACTGCTGCGTGAAACATGCGACTGGCTGACCGAGCCGGTCGTGCAATGGTTCGCTCAAGCCGTGCCCCGCTCGGTGGCCATCGAATTCGACCGCTACATTGCCGCCGGCGACTTGGACCAAGCCAAACGCCGCATCGAACAAATCCAAGCCGCCAGCGATCAGCAGGGCGGCTATCTGGGGATGTACCTGTGAAAGCTGTCAGCTTTCAGCGATCAGCTTTCAGCGATCAGCTTTTAGCATTCATGCTGACTTTCCCTCCTTGCTGATCGCTGTCGGCTGAAAGCTGATCGCTGACGGCTGATAGCTGACCGCTGATCGCTAACGGCTAATAGCTGACCGCTGACCGCTCTCTTTAAACTTTGCCGGTTGCAGAGATTGACGAAAGTTTGCCGGTTAGGCGGTCGATACCTAGGCTACCGATTGCTCCGCTTTGGGGTTTGCGCGTCGCGCATGGCCTGGGCGAGCAGTGGTCAGGGGGGACCTGAACCATCGGAGCCGATCCAAGCTGCTCGGCAAGAAACCCGGATTCGCGAAGAAACCGGGTTTCTGAGAAGCGGGATTTTTGGAGACGCTCCGACGAAGTGCGTCACAGCGAAACGTTCGCCGTGACGCACACGGAATCGTGGCCCCTTGGCCGACTGCCAGCGCGCTGAGCGAACTTCCAAAAGGGAATGCAATCGATGACCCGGCATCACCGCACCTGTGTCACCATCCTGCTGATCTACCTGGTCGCCCT
>JBGTKH010000155.1:0-24113 GCA_041744735.1 Pirellulaceae bacterium
CCCCCCCAGCCACCCACAACTGCTCCGCAACACAATGTTGGGACACTACCCGGATTCTTACTCCAACTATTTAAGAGGTTAGGCGATGCAAAGACAGCCCAATACTTCACGTCGTGACTTTTTGAAGGCGGCCACGGCGGCCGTCGCGGCGCCGTATGTGATTACTTCGTCCGCCTTGGGCAACCAGGATCGGCCGCCGGCCAGCGATCGGATCGTGATGGGCGGCATCGGCATTGGGAACATGGGCCGCGGCGATCAAGGTGCGTTTCTGGGCCGCGGCGACGTGCAATATGTTGCGACCTGCGACGTGCGGCGCGGCGTTCGCGAAACATCGAAAGGCAAGGTGGACGCCAAGTACGGCAATCAAGACTGCACGGCCTACAACGATTTCCGCGAACTGTTGGCTCGAGATGACATCGACGCGGTGCACGTTGCCACGCCCGATCACTGGCATGCGATTCAAGTGATCGAAGCCTGCCGCAGCGGCAAAGACGTTTATTGTCAGAAGCCGGAAACGCGCACGCTGCGTGAAGGCCCGCTGATGGTCGAAGCGGCTCGCCGCTACGCCCGTGTCGTTTCGGGCGGCAGCCAGCGGGTGCTGGAAGATTACCGCGGTGTGGTCAACAAGTGCTGGGGCGGCGAGCTGGGCACGGTCAAGTCGATTAACGTCAACGTCGGCCCGCTCTCGCAGCCGTGCAATTTGTCCGCCGAACAAACTCCTGACGACATCGACTGGGACCTGTGGCTTGGTCCCGCGCCGTGGGCGCCGTACAACGCGGCCCGCTGTTCGGGCAGCTTTTCGACCAGCGGCAATAGCTGGCGCAGTTACATCGACTATTCCGGCGGCGGCATGACCGATTGGGGTGCACATCATTTCGGCGGAGCGACTTACGCCGTCGACGTGCGCGAGCTGCAGCCTGAAGAAGTCGTGTATCACGACGAGGGCGGCAAGAAGTGGTTGGAGTACCGCTATCCCAACGGCATACTGCTAACACACAACAAGCCCGGCAAAGGGAATTTGGACGTGGAGGGCGACGGCGAAAAGCGCGAGGCCAAACCCGTTCCTGTCTACAAAGGCAGCGGCGGCATCTACGGCGACTTCATCGAGTGCGTGAAGACGCGCGAAAAGCCTTTCCGCGACATCGAGTTCGCCGTGAACTCGGTCGCCGTCAGTCATCTAGGCATCGTCGCGTACTCGCTCGAACGATCGCTCAAATGGGATGCGGCACAGCAGTTGTTCACCGACGACGCGCAGGCCAACCGTTTCCTCGACCGAGCTCGCCGCGAACCGTGGCAACTGTAGCAACACCGTACGACGGGCCTCCATCCCGAACAAGGAATCAAATATGTTAGACCAAGCCTTTGCAGCGTTGAAAACTTACGATTGGGGCCAAGACCCCAAGGTGCTCAGCCCCATCGACCAAGCAATCGTGGCCACGCAAGGCGACACCGCCGCGCGACAGGATTTGGAACAGCGTTTGGCCGCCGCGCTGAAGACCGACATCAATTTCGATGCGAAACAGGTGTTGTGCCGCTACCTGATGATCGTCGGCACCGCGGCATCGGTCACAACGTTGGCGGATTTGTTGGCCGACGAAAAACTCTCGCACATGGCTCGATACGCTTTGGAACGCATTCCGGCGCCGGAAGCCGGCCAAGCACTGCGCGACTCTCTATCGAAATTGAGCGGGCTGCTCAAGATCGGCGTGATTTCTTCGTTGGGTGTGCGCCAGGAAGATGCGAGCGTCTCGGCGTTGGCGGCATTGCTGGCCGACAGCGACGTGGCCGTTGCCAAAGCAGCCGCCTGCGGACTGGGTGCCATTCGCTCATCGGTGGCTGCGCAAGCCCTTTCGGAAAGCAAACCGTCCGAGGGTGCTCACGCCGCCGCGACCGACGCGAAACTGGCCTGTGCAGAAAGTTTGTTGGCCGACGGCAACAACAAAGATGCACTGGTCATCTACCGCAGCCTCGCCGCAGGCGATCAACCCAAGCACGTGAAACTAGCCGCCACACGCGGCATGTTGGCCTGCGCGGCGACGAAGTAATTCCGAGCGGCGCAACAAGCTGGCAGGTGCCGGTATGACGAAAGCCTGTTTGGTGTTTTGCGGTTTAGGATGCGCGGGTCTCGCGTTTTGCTGCGCGCGTAGTGCGACGGCTCAAGACGATCTCACGCAGTTGATCGTCGAACTGCTGAAGGACCCGGACAAGGATATCCGGTCGCTGGCGTTCGAGCAGATTCGCAACGAAGCTCCCGGCGAAGCGGCTACGCGAAAGTTTGCCGAGCTGCTGCCGGGCCTGCCTGCCGACGCGCAGGTCGGTTTGCTCGGCGCGTTGGGTGATCGCGGAGATCGGGCGGCCGCTCCCGCCGTGCGCAATCTTCTCACCAGCAGCAAAGACGAGGAGATCCGCATCGCGGCTGTGAAAGCACTCGGCCGTCTGGGGCAGCCCGACGATCTGTCAGTGCTGGTACAACTGCTGTTGACCGGTTCGCAGGCAGAGCAGGACGCGGCTCGCCGCAGCCTGATCGTGCTGCCGGGCGATGGCATCTCCGCGGCAATGGCAAAGCTGATGGACGACTCGCCCGCGGCGCAGCGCGTCGCGCTGATCGAAATCCTCGCGGCGCGACACGCCAGGAACACGATTCCTTCGATTCTCAAGGCAGCCGTGCACGACGACCCGCTCGTGCGCGGCGCGGCGATGGAAGCCCTAAGCAAGATCGTCGAGCCAGCTCACGTCGCCGGCATGGTGCAAGGCGTGCTCAAGGCCGAACGAGGTCGAGAGCGCGATGCGGCGGAGAAAGCCGTGATGCTCGTCTGCCAGCGCATCGAAGATCCGCGGCAGCAAGCCGCGCCGCTGCTGGAGGCGATGGACGATCTGTCGAGCGCGAACCGCAGGACTCTCTTGTCTACGTTGGGACGAGTCGGTGGCCCCGATGCGCGTGAAGTTGTTGAAGAGGCGGTCAGCGGCGGCGATCTACACGGCGACGGGATTCGGGCGCTTTGCAACTGGCCCGATGCATCGATCGCGTTTCGGTTGTTGGCCCTGGCGCGAACCGAGCAGCACGAAAGTCACCGCCGCATGGCCTTGCAGGCACTCATTCGCGTTGCACCCCTTCCCGACGAGCGGTCCGATCAACTCCGGCTCGACCTATTGCGTACCGCGATGGCCATGTGTTCGGAAGACACCGACCGCCGGTTAGTGCTGGACCGCGCGAAAGCAATCCGCACGACCGAATCGCTGCGTTTCGTCCTGCCATACACCGATCAAGACCCGTACGCTGAACAAGCGTGTCTAACGGTCGTCGAACTCGCCCACCACAGCAGCCTGCGCGAAGCCCACCGCGCCGAATTTCACGCGGCGCTCGATCACGTCAGCCAAGTCAGCCAAGACGCAACAGTCGTCGATCGCGCACAACGCTACAAAAATGGCCAAACGTGGGTCCGGCCGGCCGTACCCGTCTCGCAATGACGCCAAGCCAGGCTAGTGCTTCGTCAAAGCTTAATTTTGGGGTCGGCCAGTTACGTGGCGTAAGCTTCCAGCTTGCGTTAAATCGCGTTGGCAAGCAGGATGCTTACCCCACATTTTAGCTTTGACAAAGTACTACTCCAATTCACCGGTCAAGGCGAACAGCAAGGATTCGCTGAGCTCATTGGCCGCGTCGGCTTGCCAGGTTTCGGCGATTTCCGAGGCGATGTCGGCCAAAGCGTCTTCCAGGTGCGGGGACGCGAAGTTCAGTTCGGTGAATAGCGACGCGTCGGTTTCGGCCGCCGGGATGTTCAACACTGCGGGCGTTGGTGCCTTCGCGCGGAGCGACGGTTGCTGTCCGGGCAGCGCTGCGTTCAGGCTTGGTGACGGCTGCACTTGCGCCACCAACTGGAAGGCGCTGGTCAGCGGGCTGATGGGCGAACTGGCGGGCGACACCTGCGCCTGCGACGAGCCCGGTGCAGTCATCGGCTGAACCGTGCTGCTGGCGACCGTCAACGTAAATGTGCCTTCGCCTTCGGCAGACCCGCGGTGGCTGGATGCTGCTGCTTCGCCCTCGCCCTCCCCTTCGCCGGACGGCGGTGGCGGTAACATAATGGAGCCGCCGGGCAGGGATCGCAGGAAACTAATGAGGCTAAATACGTCCAGCGCGGTGATCGCATTGTCGCCGGTCACGTCCACGCAGAAAATCGGCATGCCTGGCGGCGGCACGGGAAGCGGCTGCGGTCCGCCGGGCAGTTGACCGCCTTGGTACTGCACGCCGTTGCGGAACTGCCCGATGAGCACGATCACGTCTTGCCGGTTGACTACCCCATCCTTGTTCACATCGAACCGGAATCGATTGTCGAACGCCGTGTTGGGGTTTTGCCACGGGAATGGGTTCGGGGCTACCGCGACGTCGATCGTGCTGGTCGTGGTCGCAGCCGGCGCGGGGAAATTGCCCAGGTCGTTGGTCGCAATCACGACCGTTGTATCGCCCGTGAAAGAGGCTGTCGACCTGAAGCGCATTCCAGCCAGCGCCGCGTTGACGGCGGCCAACGTGCCGCGGAAGCGATTGACCGCGTCGCTGGTGCCGTCGTTGTTGGGATTGGTTTCCGGAGTGCCGCCGGCATCGACAAACGTGAGGCCAGTCGTCTGGCCAAGCGTGACCGTGCCGTTGTTAGCCGTCACCGTCACTTGAACCTGGCCGGTACCCTCGTCTACGTCCACGTCGCTGATCGTGAGCAGGTTGTTGTTCGTGGTCGAGAACAGGATCGAGGAACCTTGCACCGTGTTCTGCGGCTTGGTGCTGAAATCGGTGGCGCCGTCGATACGGTTCTCCGGCGGGTCGTTAACCGCGTTGACGTTAACCGTGAACGTTCGTGTGATCGTGCTTACACCGCCGTTGGCCGTGCCGCCGTTGTCGCTGATCGCAACGGTTATCACAGCCGTGCCGGTCTGGTTGGCCACGGGCGTGAAGGTCAGCGAACCGTTGGCCGCCGGCGAGGTGTAGGTAATCGTCGGATTGGGAATCAGCGCCGGGTTGTTGCTGCTGGCGGTGACCGTCAGCACCTGCGATTCGTTGGGACCGGCGGTGATGCCGGTTAGATCGACCGTCTGCGGTGATGCATCTTCGCTGACCGTTACAGTCGCAATTGGATCCAGCGTGGGCGCGTCGTTGACGGGATTAACCGTGACCGTGAAGGTACGCGAGAATGTATTCACTCCCCCGTTGGCCGTCCCGCCGTTATCCATCACCGTGACCGTAATCACAGCCGTGCCAAAGCGGTCCGCGGCAGGCGTGAAGTTGAGTGTTCCCGTGGCGTTGGGCGACGTGTAGGTGACCGTTGGATTGGGGATCAGCAAGGTGTCATTGCTGCTGGCCGTGACGGTCAGCACCTGCGACTCATTCGGGCCGGCCGAAATGCCCGAGAGATTGATCGTTTGTTGTGGCGCATCTTCGTTGACCGCTGGATTAGCAATCGCGTTCAGGGTCGGGGCGTCGTTGACGGGGTCGACCGTCACGGTAAAGCTCTGCGTGATCATGTTTACGCCGCCGTTGGCCGTGCCGCCATTGTCGGTTACGGTAACGGTAATCACGGCCATGCCAGTCTGGTTGGCCGCCGGCGTGAAGGCCAGCGTGCCGTTGGCCGCGGGCGAGGTATACGTAATCGTCGGGTTGGGAATCAGCGCCGGGTTGCTGCTGGTGGCGGTAACGGTCAGCACCTGCGTTTCGTTGGGACCCGCGGTGATGCCAGTCAGATTGACCGTCTGCTGCGGCACATCTTCGTCGACCATGACATCTGCGATGGCGTCAATCGTCGGCGCATCGTTGATCGGATTGACCGTCACGGTGAACGTTCGCGAGGTCATATCCACACCGCCGTTGGTTGTGCCGCCGTTGTCCATCACGGTGACCGTAATCACAGCCGTGCCAAAGCGGTCCGCGGCTGGCGTGAAGTTGAGTGTTCCCGTGGCGTTGGGCGAAGTGTAGCTGACCGTCGGATTGGGAATCAGCGAGGTATCACTGCTGCTGGCCGTGACAGTCAGTATCTGCGTCTCGTTCGGACCGGCGGAAATGCCCGAGAGATTGACCGTCTGCTGCGGCGCATCTTCATCGATCATCGAATTAGCGATCGCATTCAAAGTCGGCGCGTCGTTGACCGGGTCGACCGTGACCGTAAAGGTCCGCATGAACGTATCTACGCCGCCGTTGGCCGTGCCGCCATTGTCCATAATCGTAACGGTAATCACGGCCATGCCGCTTTGGTTGGCAGCCGGCGTGAAAGCCAGCGTGCCGGTGGCCGCGGGTGAGCTATACGTAACTGTGGGACTGGGAATCAGCGCCGGGTTGTTGCTGGTGGCGGTGACCGTCAGCATCTGCGTTTCGTTGGGACCGGCGGTGATGCCGGTCAAGTTGACCGTCTGCTGTGGCGCATCTTCATTCACGGTCACATTCGCAATGGCACTCAGCGTCGGCGCGTCGTTGATGGGATTGACCGTCACGGTGAAGGTTCGCGAGGACATATCCACACCGCCGTTGGCTGTGCCGCCGTTGTCCATGACCGTGACCGTAATCACGGCCGTGCCAAACTGGTCGGCGACCGGGGTGAACAAGAGTGTTCCCGTGGTGTCGGGCGACGTGTAGGTGACCGTTGGGTTGGAAATCAGCGCGGTGTTATTGCTGCTGGCGGTGACGGTCAGCGTCTGCGTCTCGCTCGGCCCAGCCGAAATCCCCGAGAGATTGACCGTCTGTTGGGGCGCATCTTCGTCGATCATCAGGTCGCCAATCGCATTCAGGGTTGGCGGATCGTTGACGGGGTTGACAGTAATGGAAATCGTGTCGACATCCATCTCCGCGGGCGCGGGTGGAGCCGTGAATTCGCCCAGATCGTTGGTCTCGATGACCACGGAAGTGGGCCCGTTGAAGTCCGGGTTGGGCGTGAACATCAAACCGTCCAAAGCGGCGTTGATGTCGGCCGGGGAACCGCGGAATCGCAGCAGGGCGTCGTTGGTGCCGTCGTTGTTCGGATTCACCTCAGGCATGCCCGTGGCGTCCACAAACGTCAAGCCCGTGATTTGGCTGAGCGTCAGCCGGCCGTTGGACGCCGTCAACGTCACCTGAATTCCGTTCGTTCCCAAAAACGCGTCCGAATCGGTGACCACGACTTGATTCCCGTTGGCGGCGGAGAACACCACCGGCGTGTCTTCGAGGGTCGTCTGCGGCTGTGTGGCAAAATCGCTAACGCCGTTAATCAGATTCACGGGCGGATCGTTCACGCCGTCGGTCAAGACCACCGTGAACGAGGTCGTGCCGTTGACTTGATTGGGCGCGATGGGATTACCGGCCAAGTCCTTGATGCCCGCGGTAGGCGTGTTATCCAGCCGAATGGTAAAGATCGTGTCCAACGGCCAGACACCGGTCGAGGACGTGAAAATCGCCTCGTCGGTGTTGTCGTTGTAATCGAAGAAGTAATCGACGTTCTGGGTCAGCAGCACGCCGTTCTGCAGCAGTTCGAATTGCGTGGAGACAATGACCGTGTCATCAATGCCAATCCCCGCGTCGAGCAGGGCGACCACGAACCTGGTCAGCAGGAAGGGCTGATTGAACACGGCGCGCGTTGGCGTGGCATCCAGATCGCCGGGCCCATTGTCGGGCGGCAAGCGCAACGCCGCCGACGGCGCCAAGAAGTCCGCGCGTTCGATGCCGCCACGGTCGATGAAAATGTTGGTTCCCAAGCCCGGCGGCGGCGCTTGATTCGGATCGTCCACGCGGAGTTGGCCGAACAGGTCGCGGTTGGGCGCGACGATCGACGATTGAGGAATGCCCAGCGGCGACTTGACCGCCACAATGTTCGGCCGGTCGGCCAACGTGTTCAGCGAGCTATCGATCGCGCGCGAACCGCGGGCCAGGTAGAAATTCCCGTTCGCCGGGTTCACAAACAACGGGTCGGTCTGAGCCAACAAGATGGCGTTGCTGCCGGTCACGCCGTTGTTCGTATTGCCTTGGAACAGATTCACGCCCACGACGGTCGAGCTGGACGTGGCGTCGACCGAGATACCGGTGACCGTATTGGCGATGATATTGTTCAGAATGGTGGGGCTGGCGTTTTCGGTCACCTGGATGCCGACCCCGGTCGCCGTTGTGCCACCGTACACGGTGTTATTGACAATCCGGCCGAAGGGGACGGAGGCCAGGGGAACGGTGCCCGTATTGGGATCGCCGCTGAAGCGGATTCCCGCGGTGCCAAAACCGCCGATCACGTTGTTAAATAACTTCACGCCTGGCGCCAGGCGGGCGTTGTTCAATGTCGGCAAGTTGCGCACCGGCGCGGCGTGTGGCAGGTTGGTTCCGGCGTCGCGGGCACCGGCGTCGACCAGGATGCCGATGCCGGACACGTCGCGGATTCGGTTCGCTTCGATCTGCAGGTGACCTTGCTCGCGAAGCAAATTGCTATCGCCGAGGCGGTTGTATTGTGTAATGCCGATAGTGCTGCTGCCGCCCGCGACGTCTACAGCGTTGACCAGATCGACCCGGTCGCTGGTGGAGCCGACGACCGCCGTCACGGCAAACGTTGGGAAGGCGGCGCGGGCGGTTTGGTTAATGGCGGTCTGAATGTTCAGGGCCATCTGTTGCGGCGTGGTGGGGACGGGGGCAGCGGTGAAAGTGACGGGAATATTCGGCGACGTAACCATGCCGTCGTTGTCGAACTCAAACGTGACGACGCGGATGCCGTCGCTGATGGTAAATGTCTGGGTGTCGCTAACCAGCGCGCCGTCGACCGCCAAAATCGTAAACCCGCCCGCCAAGCGATCGTTGGTGTCGAATTGCTGCAGGAGCAGCGTGTCGGGCAGCAGCGCCGAGAGCGGGTTGCCTACTTCGCCCAACAGGCTGATGACGGCCTCGGTCCCGCGGCGAACTTCCAATTGATAGGGGCCGACCAGCGATTCCATCGGCGCGCCGAACGTCGGGTTCGTGGGTAGGGCGAAGTGCGTCCGTTGGTCCTGCGGAGCGGCGGTCACGACCTCGCCGCGCTCGGCAAAGCCCACGATGATATCGTCGATGTAGAACCCTTCGAAGTCGTTGTTCTGCGCTTGGAGATTGCCTGGATTGCCCAGGGCGAATGCATCGCCCGGCAGCGTCCGTTCCTTGCTCCTGCCGGACGTGTTGAAATCAAACCGCAGGATCAGGTTCGGTTGACCCGCAAAGTCCGCCAGATCGACGCGCGCCTGGCGCCAACCATTCGTATTATCGAACAATTCCTGCACGGCCTGATTGGGCGCGGCCAAATAAGCGTCGCGCGACGGCGTGACATACGCCGGTAGCTCCTGGTCGCCCGGCATCGCGGCCGAAGACTTGACCGAGTTGTTCGTCGTCAACAGTTGATAGGTGAGGCCGCCGTCGATAGACATAAACACGCGGGCGCTGTCACGCATCATGGCGGTCGTTTTGTTTCCCGACGCATCCTCGGTTTCCAGGAAGTAATTGAAGTACAGGGTCGGCTTATCCGTCTTGGAATATCCCTGTAAGCTGAACGCATTGGTGACCAAGCGGCCGAAAGCACCGCCGGGAAGATTGTAGTTGTCGCCGATATTCGGATTGCTGGTCAGGTCTTGTTGGTACAGGCTGGTGAGCACGCCGAGTTGGCCTCGGAACGACTCGTAGCCGATATAGTTGGTAAAGGTTTGAGCTTGGTTGAACTGCTCGAGACCGAAATAGAGACTGGCGCCACCTAAATTCTGTGTGAACGACGCGGAGATGGAGCCGGCGCTGAACGTACTGGCTATGGTTGGGTCGCGGCTGTTATCGAACGCCGCATTGGTGCCGTGACCCACGTCGCTGCTGCGGCGTAAGGTGGGGTGCCAAAGGTTGAAGTCCAAGGGGGAGAACGCCAAGCCGGTGGCGGGCACGCCCGTGAACACCGAGGTCGCGGCCCCGCCGCCGCCGCCGGTGCCGTTTTGAATGGTGGTGACAAAAGCCATACTGCCGCCTCCCATGCCGCCATTGTTGACCAGCATGAACGGCAAGTTGATCCCGGCGTATTGGCCTGTAAATTGAACGCTCACCGGAGTGCCCGGTAACGGTCCGCCCGTGACGATGACGTCGCCGACGTTAATCAGCGCGAGTTGTTCCAAGCGAGATTGAATGCTCGCGGTCCCTTGTTGCGTGACGGCGAACGAAACCGTTGCACCCATGTTTAAATTGTTCATCACCAACGTCATGTTCGGCGCGTCGTCGCCGGCGTACTGGCCGACAAATTGCACGCTGATCGGACTTCCGGGGAAGGGGCCGCCGCTGACCAGCACGTCGCCCACGTTGATCAATGGCATGGCTTCCAACAGTTGCCGAACGCTTGGCACGCCGTCGTTCATGGTGGCGGTCACCGGCGTGCCGCCGCCCACCAAGCTGTTATTGCTGACCGTAATTTGCATCACGTTGACGCCGCTATATTGGCCGCCAAATGTGATCGTTTGCGTACCGCCCGGCAACGCGCCACCGGTGACGGAGACGTCGCCCGGATTGATATTGGTCAGCGCTACCAACTCGGTTTGAACCGTGGCCGCGGTGGCATTGAACATAATCGGCATCGTTTGTTGTCCGGCGAAGGTCAGTTGGAACGAGCCTCCGGTCGGCGGACCACCCATAATCTGCAGGGTTTGTACTTCGTCGATGCCCACAATCGCCGGCGCGTTATAAGGAATGGGCTGCGAGGTATCACCGTTAAAGTTCAGCGTAAAGTCGCCGCCGGTGGGACCGCCGCCGATGGTAATGGTCTGAATTTCGTTAATGCTGACCGAGGCCGGCGCGTTGGCCGAGATGGGGGCCGTGGTGGCGGTGTTAAAGAACTGGTCCCTAAACGTCAAGGTGAACGTGCTGCCGGCCGTGGGTGCGCCGATCACGCTGACTCTTTGGACTTCGTCTACAGTCGTCGTGTTAAAGACGGCTTGCGGCGTTCCAGAGACGTCGAAAGACAGCAGTTCACCGCTGGACGTAATGGCGAACAGCAAGTTGGCGTAAAAGCCTTTCACGCCGTTGGGGTCCGCGACGTTTTGGGGCCCCCGCGCCAAACCGGCGAAAACGCGACCAAAATTGGCGATCGGCGTGGCCCGGCCGTTGCCTGTGGAGATCCTATAAAAATCGCCCTGGTCACTGACGCCGTACAGCGTGCCCCGCACGAACGCCATCCCCCTGGTAATTCCCAAGTCGCCCGGCGTGGTCGCGTAGATTTCACCCCGGAAGCTGTTGTTCGCGTTGGCGGCACCGCTGGTGGCGTTGGCCAGAAACAGTTCCGACGTCGGCCCGGCGCCAGGCAGATTCGGATGCCGGCCACGCACGGCGTAAAACAACTGTTGGTTCGCCTGCGTTTCCGTGAAAGCCAAGGCATCGACGAAATCGGAAGTTAACTCGTCGAAGTCAATCGGCATTGTGTTGGCATTAAAATCCGGAATATTATCGTTGCCGATCACCGTCTCCGCGGCCGTGCCGGTATCGATCTCGACCAATCTTCCAGACGTATTGCCGGCGTTGTTGATGCTTTCCACGGAGAACAACTGGCCGTCCGCCCGCATCGTGATGTCCTGCGTATCATTTCCGGCGAGCTGCCCGACCGTGTAATTGAACCCGCCGGTGGACGGATTGATCGAGCGCAGGCTGCCGATGCTCGACACGTAAAGCTGGACGTCAGCGAACGTGAAGGGCACCACGTTGGCCGACAGCGTGATTTCATCGGTGATGTCGATCAGCGGGCCGGTGGTGGGCAGAACCGGCGCGCTGGCCAGCAACATGTTGCCCGTTTGATAACCGACGACGCCGATGTGGTCCTCGACGACGCGCGTGATCGTGTTCAGCGGCTCCAAACGCACGCGCGGGTTTATGGCCGTTCCGACGAAGGTCCCGTCGAGCGCCTGGGGCAATTGCTGGTTGGAGGAAATCGCCACGTAGTACGTCCTGCTCGTTCCGCCCGGCACGCTGCCCGCAGGAAGCTGAACGGAGCCAATATAGGGATCCAGAGCGCCGGCCGTGCCGCGCGACAAGTCGTCGACGTTGATGCCCTGTCCTGGCAGCGGCTGGTCGTCCTCAACGTTGGAATCGCGGGCGACTAAGATCAAACGGCCGGTGTCATCGAACACAGAGATGACCGTATCTGCTCGTGCCAGTCCATCGGCATAGTCGATGTCGAATATTGTGGCAAACGACTTCCCGCCCGCGTTCACTCCGCCGATCGACTGAATCAAGTCGTAATCGACGGTGAACTGATACCAGTCGACTTGGTCCGCGGCCGAAATGTCGCCAGCCACACTGATCGTGTTCCGGTCCGAAACCAGCAAGTTACCCAACGGTTGTGCCGTGGCATACGTATTGTGGACTGCTGTCGTCTCCACAGCTTCGCCCAGCAACGGCGAATGACCGGGCAGCCCCAGTACTTCGATCGCCGTGGCGGCAAACCGGATGTCGGAGTTGCGGATCGTCGAGCCAGGCTTTTCGTCGGCCTGCCGCAAGCGGATCTGCAGTTGATACTCGCCGCTGGTCAAGCCGCTGTCCAAGTCCGTGTCGCTAATCGGCGTCACCGGCAGCGGGTTGCTGCGCACGCGGACGTAGTACGTGTTTGTCGTCCCTGGGGTGCCGGGCAGGATGACGCGCATTCCGGCGTCGCGCGGATTGGTCGTGTAGAAGTCGCCACCGAGCCGCGCGTCTTTGACCAGCGGCAAGGCATTGACGGCGAAGCTGGTAAGCGTGTTGTTGTCGATCGAGCGGGCTTCCACAACACCATTGGCACGAATCAGCTCCAACACAGTGTCCAAGGACGAGCCGGTGCGGTCGATGTCCAACCAGACCTCGGTGCCGGCGCGGGCATTGAAGCTGTATACGTCCACGTCCGTGGAATCGCTGGGATTGATGAAGCCTTGTACTTGGAAGCCCAGCGGCTGGTTGTCGTCCCCCGTCTTTTCGCCGCTGGCCAACGTGCCCAAGAACTCGGCGTTGGCGGGCGTTCGATTCTGGTCCAAAGTCCCCACGCGCGGCAGTTCGACTTCGTTCACGACGCGCACGTTGCGGTCGTTGCTGAAGCGGTCCAGGCGAATGCTGCGCCAGTCGCCGGCGGCGCCCCCCGTAATCGTTTGCCCCCCCTGCGCGACAAGTTCCAGGAATGACGTCACCGTGGCCGTGGTCGCGTTGGGAGATAATGTCCAGGCAAAGGCCGTCGTGATGTCCGCAGGACCGTTTACGTTTCCCAAAACCGGATGGATGCCGGGCGGCAAGTTCACCGTGTTGATGTTTCCGGCGGGGGTGTACAGCGTCCCCGCGCCTGTGATGGCGGTTTGAAGCTGCGCAAAGCGATCCGCCGCCCAACCGTCATAGCTGGCGTTGACCAACTCGGGTCCAGGCAAGTAGAAACCGCCTTGGCTGAAGCCGATCAACTCGGGACCGTCGACCGTCAAGGCACGGAAGTCCGGTTGTCCCGGAGTGCCAGTTGTGGTCAACAAGTCGTCGCTGATGCCCTGCACGTCCTCGTCAAGGTAATTGACAAAGCGCACGTTCCCGAACGGACTGGCGCTGGAGAAGGTCAGGCGATTGAATACCGTGGCCACGCCGTTTTGCAAAAAGCTCTCGGCAATCCAGTCGATCGGACCATTGGGCCCGGCAAAGGTGCCGGCGCTGCGCACCAAGTCGGGCGAGACTAACGTCGGCACCTGGGTGATGGTGGTCGTGCCCAAGTCGATGCCGTTGCCGTCGCTGCCGGGATCGACATAGTTGGCAAACGAGAAAACATAGTCCTGATTCGTGAACTGTTGGGTCACGCCCTGCACGGTTACGCCGCTCTGCGAGATGCGACCGCCGGCGCTGGGAGTTATTTCAAAATGCCCGACGATGTTCTGAGCCACGTCGTTATCGATCAACAAGCCGTTATTGACTTCCGGCCCGGTTGGCAGCAGGCTCGAACCACCCGCACCCGGCGCACACGCTCCGGTGCCCAGCGTGTCCTTTTGAGGCAGTCCGTCGAGGCCGAAGCCGGCGCCCACGCTGCAGTCTTGCAGCGCGGTCATCACGACGGGGAACCGGGGCGTGCCCACGACCTGTACTGTGCCGCCGATGCGGTCGTTGATGTCCAACGGAACGCCGTCGGCCGTAAATCCGGCATTGGCACCCTCGAGTTTGAGGACCAGGCTTTCGTCGCT
The DNA here is from genome assembly GCA_041744735.1 of Pirellulaceae bacterium. Classification (GTDB taxonomy): domain Bacteria; phylum Planctomycetota; class Planctomycetia; order Pirellulales; family Pirellulaceae; genus JBGTKH01. The sequence continues at coordinate 14,140 of JBGTKH010000155.1, forward strand.
ACGGCTCTGCAGTCGCACGCCGCTGAACGTGTGGTGTTGCAGTGTACGCACTTCGTCGCGGACCACGTGCACGATGTCGGTATCGTCCCAGATGGTTTCGGTGGTCACTTCCCCGCCCCGGACTTCCATGGCGTTAGTGCCGTTTTGCTCCAGGATGTTCGCTTTGACGAGTGGCCCGTAGTTGGCGTCGAATTGCTTAAACGCACTTACCAAGCCCGTACTCCGGCCCCAGTCGGAAACCACCCGCGCCTGGAGCGCATTAGCGTTGATGCTGATCGCGTTGGAATTGTTGGTCGTGGTTTGTCCGCTCGCGGGGTCGAAGTCTTCTCGATTATTGATCAGCAAGTTATTGACGATCACCGGCTGAGCACCGCGCACGAAGATGGTGGCGTCGGCATTCGAACCGCGACCATTCCGTGTGGAAGTGGATTCTCCGGAGCCATTGTTCTCCAGCCGGCTATTGGTCAGGCGGACCTCGGCTTGATGAATTTCAATGGCGTTAAAATTGTCGAAGCCGCCCTCGATCGGGCTGCCGCCACCGGCACCGGTAATGAAGGCGTAATCGATGCTGCCTCGCGACGTGGCATTGAACAACAAGCCGCCCCACTCACCCGGCTTGATAAATGTTGACGAGCTGCCGGCCTTCGTATCAAAGGTGCCGCCGGCGCCAAAGCGGCTGTCCCGCAGCGTCGTGAAGATAATCGGCTGGTCCGGCAGGCCTTCGGCGATCAATTGGCCGCCGATCTGGACTTCAATCCGAGATCCTTCCAGCTTGGCGATGATGCCGGGATCGATCGCCAACCGGGCGTGCTGGCTGGCGCGTTGGCTGGTAAGCAGGGGACCGCTAATGTCGGGACCACCCGCGGCGCCGACAATGAACAGGTTTTCCGTTAACACGTGCACGATGTCGGTATCGTCGAAGCGCGCAGGTACTTCCAGGCGATCGACGGGACTGCCCAGATTCGTGCGGATGCGGACGAACAGGGCATTGACCGTGTTGTCCGTGACCCGATTACCGTGAACGTCTGGCCCGATCCGGCCCAACGTGTCTTCAAAACTGTTCGGATCGGCCGACATGGCGGCGTCGGCGCTGCGGGTAATCGTATTGAACGAAACCGTCGGCCGCGCCCGGACCAGGTGAATGGGATTGAATCGTTCCTCGAAGGAGTTCACGGTTACTTTGCCGCCGCCGAAGCTGATGTTGGCTTGATTGACGTAATTCAGGAAGATTCCCTGAGCTTCCCGGTCCGAATCGTCGCGGAAGACCAAGCCGCCAAAGTCGCCGGGGTTGGCGCCGTCGGTCAGACCGTCGTCGTCGCCGCCGATGACGTCGTTGCCGTAGGCTGTGAAAAACACGTTGTGACCCGGCGTGCCCAACACTTGCAAGGCGCCGCGGCTGCGATTGATACCCTGAGCGGAACTGCCCACGTCGACGATCACCGACTGCATCTTCAGCACCGCGCCGGCGTCGATCATCACCGTCACGTCTCTGGGCACCTCGAATGTCCCGCCGTCCTCCAGAGGATTGTTCAAATCGTCGAAGCCGACCAGGTAGGCATCCACGCCCAGCGGACTTGCGGTGACATCGCCGTTGCCGATGATCCGCACGATCTTGATCGAACCGGGCAGGAGGGCATTGGCCGCATTGGCCGCCGACAACGCCGCGTCGATCCGATTGAACGGAGTCAACAACGAGCCGTTGCCGCCATTGGGAGCCAGCTTGTCCACAAACAACGTCGTCGAGGCTGTCGTATTGGTGCCCTGGAACCAGAAGTCGAACACGCCTCCAGGGTTGCCGTCGGCATCGCCGTCGAAGGCCGTGCCGGTGGCATCGACCAGTTTCGAGCGTGCATCGGGCGTGAACCGCAGCGACAAATTGTAAATGCCCTGCGACTTCCCTCCAGCACCGCTGTCCGAAACTTTGGGGTTGTAATTCGTGTTGCCGCTGGCGCTGACGCCGATGAAATAGGTCCCCGGGTCCAACTTCAGACCGATGAACGAATCCTTGCCGAAGTAGTCGTCGTTCTTGGAAATCACGTTGCGTCCGCCGCCGCTCAGAATTAGCGGCGAGTAGTTAATGGGCGGAGCGGCAATATCGGTTGTGGCGATCCCGTCAGTGATCTGGGCAGTGATCAAGGCGCTTGCCGGTACGCTGTTGGTGATCGCCGTGAGCAAATCCTGGGCAGTTGTGTGAGCACCGGATTGAACGCTCAAAACGATCTGAATGGTGCGCCCGTTGACCATGACCGTTGGAGTCGACGACGGAAGGTTGGCGGTCGAGAACTCAAGTCGGATCCCGTTGCCGGCTTCAAGCGTTTGGTTCGCCGTGAACGTCATCTGAACCAAATTTCGCGTGTTGAAGTCGGTGACTGCCGAGGCCTTAGTTTCCTTGTACAGCGTGAGGGCACTGTCCAGCACGTTGTCACCAATGCCGATCGTCCGGCGTTCCGCAAGCGTCTCCGCGGAAAACATTCCCGCCTCGTCCAGCGTGAATTGGTACAGGTCGATGTCCGTGCTGTCGGGACGGTACAAACGCTGGCCGTGGACCAGGTCGACGTCGCCGGGGAAGATCGGCTCACCGCTAATGCCGTTTCCCTGAATCGAAGGCAGGTCATACGAATGTCCCAGCCCCAGCACGTGCCCGATTTCGTGAAACGCAATGTTGAACCATTGGCCGCCGTATTCGCTGTTGCCAAAGTTCAGCAGCGCGTTCATGACGGCGATACTGCCGCCCGCGATTCCGGCGGGGCCGGTCGGCGGCAATGTCGGATCGACGGCACGAATGTCGCCCGTAACGACGGTAATGCCCGAGTTGGCCGTTTCCTGGAATTGCACGCCCAGGTAGTAACTGTAGATCTGGAATATCTCGCGCGCCCGCTGCTTTTGGTTTGCGGTGATCGCGTTCAAGACGGGCTGACCGAGCACGGTGCCATAACTGGACTGAAAGTTATAGGAGATGGTGGGTATCGCCGGACTAACGTCGGCCACAGTTCCCAAGACAGCGGCAAACTCGTTCAGGTGGTCCTCCACCGGAATGTGCCGGTGGCCCGGCTCGTCGTTGCCGCCGGGGAACGCAGGCAGATTCAAAAACGCCTGTGGTGTGACGGCCGCCGACACAGACTGGCCGGCCAGACCCAGCGATCCCAGTGGCGTGGAAGTGAGGAAACTGGAGTTATCGTCGTTGGCCGAGACCGCATTGGCCACGTTGACCGCCAGCCGATACGAACCGGTGCTGTTGCCAAAGGTCGTGCCGCTGCCGTCCGAGGGCATGTAGGCGGCGTTGCCCTTGCTCGAAACGCCGACGAAGTAAGTGCCAGCATTTAACACGACGGACGATTTTGTTTCCGGCGCGCCGAAGAGCCCCGCGTCGGTCGCGGCGCCGATTTCCACGCCGCTCGCGTCGAACAGACGCAGGACCGCGTCCAAACTAGCCATGGGTGCGCCGGTTTCCGCCGTGGGCGTGACCGTGATGTTAACGGTGTCCATCGTCGATCCCGGTATCGAAAAGCGATACAAATCGACGTCGTTGAAGTTCTGGCTGGAGGTCGAACTGGCGTCGTCTCCCAGATAGGCGTTGGTGCTCAAGTTCGTTGAACTGAACAACGATCCCAGCTTGACAGCCGTGGCCAGAAGGTTGTTGGTCTCGGCCGACTCGCCGACGCGTAATTGATAGATCGTGTCCGCTAGGTCGGCGGCGAAGGTTAGCGTCGCCTTGTTGCTGGCTTGATCGTAAACCACCGTCTGCGGCAACAGAATTGCATTGGTGGCGGTGTCAATCAGTTGATAGAAAGTCGGGTTCTGAGCCGATGCGGGGTTCAGCGCATCGTTGTTGAAGTAGACCACCACCTGATTTCGATTTTGGGTCAGAACTCCGTTGCGCGCGATGGGCTGTGGCACTGCGGCCACGATCTGGGCGCCCAAGTCAAGCTCGAATTGAATCGCCTGATCCACGCCGTTGTTAAACGCGTCGCCCGCCGCATTCAACACCGGCGCGCCGAAGCCGCCACTGAGCGTCAGCGGCGAAAAGTTAATCGTAATGATCGGATTCGAGATGTTCGTCAGCCCATTGCCCGACAGGATCGACGCCACGATCAGCACGTTCGTGCTCGTATTGCTGTTCAGTGCGGTGACCAGCGCTTGGGCCGTGGTAGGATTAACGCCGTTGGAGTTCAGCGTGACGTCAATCACATTGCCCGTCACCGAGATCACCGGTCCGGCTGCCGGGCCGAGGTTTGCTTTGGTGAAGTTGAACTGGATGCCGTTCTGGCTGGCACCTGTGCGGACCGCGGCGAACTGGACTCGCACTTGGCTGTTCGTGTTGAAGTCCGTGGCCGCGACGGCGCGCGAGTTGGCTCCACGAATTTCCACGCGGTACACGTCGTCAGGCAAGGTCTCGGCGAACCGCAAAATGACTTCGTTGGAATTGTCGTCGATGCCGATATAGCCCGGCTGAATCTCGATATCGTTAGCACCCGACAAGACGAGGCTGAAGGGGGTCACCGCCGGCCCGGCGATGTTCGTCGTCCCCAGTCCCACCGGGCGCGACGCGACCACCAGCGCCCGCGCGGCAGTGCTGGCGTTAATGGCGCTGACTAATTGTTGCGCGGTCGTGGGGTTGGCTGCGTTGCTATTCAACTCAACGTTGATCGTCCGACCCGTGACACTGACCGTGGGACCACCGGGGCCGCCGAAATTGCGTTTGGTGAAGGCCAGCGAAATGCCGTTTTGCGCAACACCCGGTGTGGCCGCGGTAAACTGAACCTGCGTGCTTGTGTTGAAATTCGACGATGCCTTGGCCGCGTTAGCGCCCGTCAGCACCAGCGTGGTGCCGGGGGGCGTTAGCGTGGTCACGTCAGTCGTAGGCGCACCGGAGGTCAGCGCGGCGGTAAACAGCGCACTGGCGGCTGGCGAATTATTGATGGCGGTGATCAGATCCTGGGCGGTGCTGGGCTTCGAGCTATTCAACAGGGCCATGACCGTTTGTCCGCTGACGGTGATCGTTGGCGGGTTGAAGACCGGCGTGCCGCCCAATGCCGCTTTGTTGATGACTAACGACAGGCCGTTGCCCTGCTGGCCCGGCTGGGTGGCAGTGAGTGTAATCACGGCGGCGCCGTTGGTGCCCAAGTCCGACGTGATGGACGCTTTCTCGAACGTGTTGTCAAAGCCGCTGCGCGTCACGACGATCGAGCTCAGCGTCGTCGGATCGATCACTTGCCGGGGACTGAACTCGAATAGCAATTCGCTCGGCGCGCGGTTGCGGACTTCACCGTTGATCAGGTTGTCCGTCGGCAAGCTATTGGGATGGATGACCACCAACTGCGGCCCCACCGCCAGCAGCGCGCGTTCCTCCAACGGCTCGAAACGCAAGTGTCGAATTGCCTCCTGGCGGCGGCGTTCCTTCCGCGAAGAAGATAGAGACTTAGCACGACCCGATCGAGTTTTTCGCGTCAACATGAACCGATCCCTAGGTTAATTGCCGCCACAAAGGGCTACGCCCCAAGGCGAGAAGTTGCGGCACGACTATTGAACACCAAATGCAAACCGCGGTGGCAGGCCCTGACCGGCAAAATCGGTTTTACCATCGAACGGGCCGCCTCCACCCACAAGTTGTTCCGGTTACGGGGGATTCGTCGATTATAATTACGCAGATTCTGCCTGCAACAATCGAATCCGAATTTGCCTGGATCTGCCAGCTAGACAATCGCTATTCCGCCCGCCGAATGCCGATTGTCCCGGCTGGCTCGCTGAAAATGATGCAAGCGCACTCCCAGTCGGCCTTAGACGGCATACAGGGGTTAAAAGTTCCAGAGCGCCCATAGATCGTTACTGGAGGCTAAGAACGTGCATCGTCCGGCGAGCGCAGCCAGCCCATTGCTACATCGGCGGCGAGCTGTGACACCAACGTTTCCAGCGCCTCCGACCAAATCTCGGGTCCGGCTGACAGCGTTTGCCGTGACGAGGGAAGTTTGACTGCTCTGCGGGGAGACGGGGCCTCAAAAGCGGCGGGCAAAGGTTGGTGGCCACTGGCGGATGTGGTTCGCTGGGTCCGGTCACTTGCCAAGACATCGTGCTGCCCTGACGCGACCGATTCACGAGTGGCAGAATGGCTGAACGGCGCTTGCGTGTCCGGCACGAGGAGCGAAAACAGCTTCGCTGGAAATTCCCCTTCCGCTTGGCTGGTTGGCGCGCTGAGACCGGCAGCCAACGGCCGCCCTTCGCCCTCGCCAGACCCGGGTCCGTTCAAGGTGATCTGGCCGCGTAGAAAGGCGATGACAAAAAACACGTCGATTGGATCGGCTGCATTGTTGCCACTCACGTCGATAAATAGCGGAGGCGGCGAGGCCGGCGGCAGCGGCAGCACTCGGCGGCCGTTGTTCCGCAGGTCGCTGATCAGAATGAAGGCATCCAGGTTTTGCACCACGCCGTCGCCATCCACGTCAAATTGAATGCGCGGATTCTGCGACGGCGCGAACAAGTCGGCCAACGCCCGTTGGATTTGCGGGTGGGCCATGAACAACCGGGGAACAAAGTTGTCGGCCAGGTAATTGTCGATCATCACCAGCATCGGACCGTGGTCGATCGCAAAGCCGTTGAACTGTACCCACGGACCTGAGCGGCGGAGAATCTTCGGATCAGCCGGGTCGGTGAATCCTGTCTGGGCATCCGCCACGTCCAGATTAAACGCGTCGGCCATGCCAATTCGCGGATGCAGTAATCCCAGACGTTGACTCTCCCACAACGCGTCCAGCGTTTCTCCCGGCGCTTGAAGAATGGAACTGGCAGCACCATAAACCGTCGCCGTGCCAACCGCCAACGGCCGTTCGTAGCCGACGGTCACCACGTCGATCTCGATACCAAAACCATCGCCTCCCGTTACCGAAACAGTGATCGTGTGGACGCCCGGTGACAGTTGTGCGCTGAGGATGTCGCCAGAGCTGTCGAAGATGTTCCAGCCGGCGCCGTTATCACCGGTGTCTCGCGCCGTAAACTGCACCGGCTGGCCGCCGTCGATGCTCACGTGCACAGTCTCGCCGGACAGATTGTTGTCGTTGTCGTTGCTGTAACGCAGGCTGACAAAGTACAAGCCGTCGATAAAATTCTCAAACGAAAAGGTGCGTGATTGCATGTCCTGCAGGAGGATCGTCTTTCCGCCGAGCGCGTTGCCGCGGAGCATTTCCTGGCCATCGCCGGCCGCGTCGGGACCCTCCGCTTGAATCAATACCGCACCGCTCCTGCCGCCCATGCCGAGCGCCGCATTCGGCGCTCCCTCGGCAAAGTACAGATCATACGGGCCTTCCGCTGCCGACAGTCCCCAGCGGTTGCTTCCGCCGCCGTTACGCCACGTCGCGGCGTCGTTTGGATTTTGCATTGCGAAGTCCCGCGTCGCGAAGATGGCGCTCTGCGTGTTGTCAAAGAAATTGACCGGCAGCGGATGCTTGTCGCGGCCGAGTCTCAGCGTATCGAGCCAGACGCTGCCGAACTGGTACGTGAACAGCGAGCCAGGAAAAGTTTTCGTGAACGGCATCCCCTGACGTTGAATGTCGTCCCAGACCTGTTTGTCGAGCCGATGCGACTCGTTGGGAGAACCCATGGCCAACAGCGCGACCAGCAGTGCTTCGTCGGTGTAAAAATCCAACGTCGCGGCCCGCTCCTGGCCTTCGACGATCTTGCTGGAATACTGTCCCAGCCCGGCTGCATCGGCAATCTTGAATCGCCCAAACTGGCCCGTGTCGTCGTCGCGGTTCTCATTCGGTTTCCAACCCAGATAGAATTGCTGACGCGAAATGTTGGGATCAACGAGGTCGGGCACGTCGGCCAGCATGAAGGGCCAATTGACGCGGCCGTAGATTTGATCGGCGAGTTGGCGGATCTGAGCTTCCTGCGGCGAGGCGCCGTCAAAATACTGGGCGGCAGTAACAACGCCGGCAATCGCCAAGGCGGTGTCGATGGTGCTCAATTCGACGGTGTTCAGCGACTCGTTGACGTCCTCCGTCTTGCTGAAATCAAAGTTTTGTTTCCGCCGACCGTCGATGCCCAGGAAATGATAGAAGAAACCTTCATGGCCCGTGTTGCCTACTGCGCCGGAACCTTGATTTTGATCCAGCACATTCAAAATGTTCAGCACTCGCTGAGCGGCGTTGGCGCGGTCTAAATAGTTTCGCTCGGCGTCGATCACATACGACGTCAATTGGAAACCGGCGCCGCCGGCCGTCATCAGATCGGCAAACGTCGAACGATCCTGAATGATGCCGCCCGTCCGCGGATCGGTCGAGGCGAAATCGACAAAGTACCGCGAGCTTGCCTCGCGCACGTAATCCAAGTACGCATCCTGGTAGAAGTGCACGAGCGAACCGTCGTCCGGGTTTTCGACCTTGGCCAAGTCCGGATACATGCCGTCGTCATCGACCAGCACGAGGTTATCGATCAAGAACCCGCCGGTGTCCGGATTCGGCGGCATGATCTCCTGACCGCCGCCGGTGAACAATTGCTTTTCGACGATCAATGACAGGACGCTCACTCGGCGCCAATCGAAGTTGGACGGGTCCCCCTGGCCGGATATCGAGTCGGCAAATGCAGCACGCGGCAGCGTGACGGTGCTCCACGCGGTGTCGTCGACGTTGACGCGCGTAAAAATGTCGACGGCGTTCCCCGCGGCCGGTTCGTCTTTCAATTCCACCTTTAACTGGAACGGCGCGCTGCCGTCCTGAAGTCGCACGTCGAACTGAATGGCTTCAATGTCACGATCGGCAAACGTGCCGAACCCGCGGAACAGATCGTCGAAGTCGAGAAAATAGCCGGGGAACGCTGTCGGGTCTTGCGGCTCGACGCCCGTGTTGTCGAGTGTCACCTTTGTGTCAGTTAATCCGAACAGCGAAGTGAAGATTCCGCCGAACTGGCCGTTCTGAATCTTGTTGAAGTCAAAACCGACCTCCAGGCTCTCGCCGGTTTGGCTCGGCGTATCCTGTGACTGATTGATCGTGGTGATCTGCATGGCCAGAATTTGGTCCTCGGGCAGATTCTTGTCCGGCGCGGGTTGGTTGACGGTACCCGAGTTGCCGCCGAAGTAATTGAAGCCTTGGTCAATCAGCGTGACCTTGTTGTCCCAGTCCTCGACGACAAACAACTCGCCCGCTTGCGTGGGCAGCGGAAGCTGCGGAGCGAAAATATTCACGTTTCGATCGGCGAAGATCGCCCACGTCGTGGCGGCCAGTCCGACACGTTCGGCGATGCATTGGAACGGCGTGCCCAGACATTGGTCCAGCGGCGCGTTACCGCTGACGCCGTTGTCGTTTTCCTGGTTGAGCGTGGCGGCCACCAAACCTTTGCCATCGCCGAAAGGGGCAGCGGCTTGGGCCGCGCGGATTTGGCCGAGGTAAAAGTGCGCCGGGTGGGCGAATTCGGCACCACCGTACAACTGGTCGACAAACTGCATCGCCACGACTGCCTGGGCCGTGAATTCCCACGCGATGCCCTGAGGCAAGCCACCGGGCGGCAGGCCGGGCCGAAACTGGCTGCCCGTGGCTTGGGGAACGATACTGAAGCCTTGATAGTTTGTAACGAGTCCACCCGTCGTGGCGCGAATCGATTGGTCGAAGGTATCCAGCACGTAGCGCACCGGCTCGCGCCAATCGATCGGATTGCCGTTGCCATCGAGCGCGCTGCGATAGCGCGGCGAACTGGCCAGCGGCAGCAACGTGAACGTGTTGGAATCCAGGACGTCGGCGACGTTGATGACATCGGTACCGCGCTGGTGTTCGGGCTGACTGCCGGGTTCCAATCCTGCGCCGCTGGGAGGTAACAGCGGACCGTTGCCGTCCGGGTCGAACAGCGTACCGGTGTAGAAGTGCCCGTCGTCATTCACGTTTGGGTCACCCGGATCAAACAGCGCCATCACAAAGTCACCGGCAATGTTCGCGCGGCGGACCCATTCGGCCGCATCGACCATGTTGTCGCGTTCAATCTCCGCCGCGCCG
>JBGTKH010000156.1:0-16927 GCA_041744735.1 Pirellulaceae bacterium
GAAAACGTTTGGCCGAGTCATCGTCGGCCGACACCATCGATGTCAGTAGGCATAGTGCGAAAGTTATTGCCGCCAGATTCTGCATGAGGTTCATTTTGGTTTTCCTGTAGCTTGACTCTCCGAGTCGAGCGTAGCCGGGCCGCGCGAAGCCGCTCGACTCGGAGAGTCAAGCTACAGTCGTGCGGCCCAACAGCTTGCTTACGCCCACGCTTGTCGTTCAAATGATGAACAATATGGCGTCGGCATGCAAGCGAAGGGTTCGAGTTATTCGATCAATTCAGCAGAGGGACAAGATCAAATGAGTCACTGGCGGCTGAGCATCGGTTTGTTTCGCGCTTTGAGCATGATCGTGTCGATGGCGCTAGGCGCGGTCTTGGCAGCCCCTGGTCCGCTAACGGCGGACGACAATACGTACGACGTGATCCTGCGCGGCGGCAGCATTTACGACGGCAGCGGTCGCCAGCCGTTCGCGGGCGACGTCGGCGTTTGCGGCGATAAGATTGTCGCGGTCGGTGATCTCAGTGCGGCGCGCGGCAAGCACGAAATCGACGTGCGCGGCATGTCGGTCGCGCCGGGATTTATCAACATGCTCAGTTGGGCTACGGAATCGCTGCTGGCCGACGGGCGCGGGCAGAGCGACATCCGGCAAGGCGTGACGCTGGAAGTTTTCGGCGAAGGCTGGTCGATGGGGCCGCTCAGCGAAGCCATGCGCCGCGACGCGACGCAGCATCAAGGCGATATCAAGTACGACGTGCCCTGGACGACGCTGGCCGAGTATCTACAGCATCTGGAACGACGCGGCGTCTCGACGAACGTCGCGTCCTTTGTCGGCGCGACGACCGTTCGCATCCACGTGCTGGGTTACGAAAACCGCCCGCCGACCGCGGCGGAACTCGACAAGATGCGGTCGTTGGTGCGGCAGGAAATGGAAAGCGGGGCGCTCGGTGTCGGCTCGTCGTTGATCTATGCTCCCGCGTTCTACGCCGACACTCGCGAGCTGATCGAACTGTGCAAAGTGGCGGCCGAGTACGACGGCCTCTACATCTCGCACATGCGCAGCGAAGGGAACCGGCTGCTGGAAGCGGTCGACGAACTGCTCACGATCGCTCGCCAAGCCAACATCGCGGCGGAGATTTATCACCTGAAGGCCGCGGGCAGCGACAACTGGCACAAGCTCGACCGCGTGATCTCAAAGGTTGAAGCGGCGCGGGCCGAAGGGCTGCGGATCACGGCCGACATGTATACCTACACCGCGGGCTCGACGGGACTAAACGCCGCCATGCCGCCGTGGGTGCAAGAGGGCGGTTACGATCGCTGGCGAGACCGGCTGCGCGATCCGCAAATTCGCAGCCGCGTGCTGAAAGAGATGCGCACGCCGACCGACGAATGGGAGAATCTGCTGCTGATGGCCGGCTCGCCCGACAAGGTGTTGCTGGTGGGCTTCCGCAATCCCGATCTGAAGCATCTGACCGGCAAGACGCTGGCCGAGGTGGCTCGCGGCCGCGGCAAATCGGCCGACGAAACGGCGATGGACCTGGTGATCGAAGACGGCAGCCGCGTCGACACGGTCTACTTTCTGATGGACGAAGCGAACGTCCGCAAGAAGATCGCCGTGCCGTGGGTCAGCTTCGGCAGCGACGCGGCGGCGGTCGCCAACGAAGGCGTGTTTCTGAAATCGAGTCCGCACCCGCGCACGTACGGCTGCTTCGCGCGGTTGTTGGGCAAGTATGTGCACGACGAACAAGTCATTCCGCTCGAAGCGGCGATTCACAAACTGACCGCACTGCCGGCCACGAACCTCGGCCTGCGGCGGCGCGGCATGTTGAAGCCCGATTACTTCGCGGACATCGTGGTCTTCGATCCGGCCACAATTCAGGATCACGCCACCTACGACAACCCGCATCAATACGCGACCGGCGTGCAGCACGTGTTTGTCAACGGCACGCAGGTGCTGAAGGACGGCGAGCACACCGGCGCGAAGCCCGGCCAATTCGTGCGCGGGCCGGGCGTGTGGCGAAAGAAGGGCGAACGTCCGCCGGTGGTGCTCACCGATGAAGCCCGCCAGATTCACCGCACCGCTCTGTTGATCGACGGGCACAACGATCTGCCGTGGCAGATGCGCACCAAAGCCTCGCTGTCGTTCGAGAAGCTCGACATCTCCAAACCGCAGCCCGAACTGCACACCGACATCGCTCGGCTGCGCGAAGGGAACGTGGGCGGGCAGTTTTGGTCGGTCTATGTGCCGGCGGAAACGGCCAAGCAAGGGACGGCGCTGCTGCAAACGCTGGAGCAAATCGAGTTGGTCCACGCAATGACCGAGCGGTACCCGGAAACGTTTGAGATGGCCAGCACGGCCGACGACATCGCGCGAATTCACGGCGCGGGCAAGATTCCGTCGCTGATCGGCGTCGAAGGCGGACACTCGATCGAAAACTCGCTGGAAAATTTGCGGCGGCTTTACAAGCTGGGCGCGCGGTACATGACGCTCACGCATTCCGACACGTTGGACTGGGCCGACTCGGCGACCGACAAGCCGCGGCACGGCGGCCTCTCGCCCTTCGGCGAAGAAGTGGTCCGCGAGATGAACCGGCTGGGGATGTTGGTCGACCTCTCGCACGTTTCGGTGGAGACGATGAACGACGCGCTGCGCGTGAGCCGCGCGCCGGTGATCTTCTCGCACTCCTCCGCCCGCGCGATTGCCGATCACCCGCGCAACGTGCCCGACGACGTGCTGCGGTTGACGGCCAAAAACGGCGGTGTGGTAATGGTAAATTTCTATTCGGGTTTCATCGTCCCCGAGTCGGCCCAGAAGATGACGCAGTTGTTCGACGTGCTCCGCGAACTAAGGGAAAGGCACCCGGACGAGGACGAGTACAACCGGGCCCGCAAGCGCTGGGAAGTGCAAAACCCAATCGCCCCCGGCACGGTGCACGACGTCGTGGATCACATCGACCACATCGTGCGAGTCGCCGGCATCGATCACGCGGGCATCGGCTCCGACTTCGACGGCGTGAGTATGCTCCCCGCGCAACTGCCCGACGTCGCCGCCTATCCCTACATCACGCAAGAGCTGCTCAATCGCGGCTACACGAAAGAAGAAATCCACAAAATCCTCGGCGGCAACGTCCTCCGCGTGTTTCGCAAAGCCGAGAAAGTCGCGGCCGAGTTGAAGGAAGAGGAATGAGCGACGTGTCCGATAGACGGAGATTGGGAACGAGTAAGAGCAGAGAGTCAACAAAATCATGGAGGGCAAAATCATGGGGAAACTCCGACATGATTTTGCCCACTATCATTTTGTAAATCTTCTTCTGATTCCCACGCCGGAGGTTGAAAACGCCGCGCACCGCGTTTCCAAAAACCTACATCGCGAGGGAATAATCAGGCCACGGATGAGATCGTAATGAACGAAGCCCGATCCGATCGTATTTCGGCCGCGCGGTTAAACCTCGTCCTCGGAAGCGACACTGACATGGTCCGCTGGATTCTCATTTCGATGTTCATGCTCGCTATCGCGGGCTGCGGTGAGGCAAGCTCGACGAAGGTGGCCCTCTACGAAACGGCCGGCGAAAGCGGCGGAAACGACAGTGCCGGAAGCGCCGACGAAGAATCGGCCGTCAACAATGTGTCACTAGATCCGCCGCCGGCCGTGTTGCGGAAAATCATTTATGCGGCAACGCTGCAGTTGGTGGTCGAAGATTTCGCCGCCACGCAGAAGAAAGTCGACGCGCTGGTCAAGCAACATCAAGGGTATCTGGCCGAATTCCGCGAGGACCGGCGGTTCGGCGATCAGCTTGCCGGACGCTGGGTCGTGCGGATACCGGTCGCCACATTCGATCAGTTCGTGGCGGATGCCGTGGAATTGGGCGTGCCGGAAAGCCGCGAAATCAATGCTCAGGACGTGACGGAACAGTACATCGATCTGACCGCGCGGCTGTCGAACAAGAAGCGGCTGGAAGAGCGAATGCTGAAACTGCTTGAGGACCGCACCGGCGAAATCAAAGACGTGATCGAAGTCGAATCGCAATTGGGCCGTGTGCGCGAAGAGATTGAAGTGATGGAGGGAAAACTCCGCTTCCTGTCCGATCGCATCTCGATGACGACGGTGACCATCTCGGCCCGCGAACAGCGCAACTACACGCCGCCGCAAGCGCCGACGTTCGTCGCCAGAATTCAACGCACGTTCGGCGATTCGCTGCTGGGCTTACAGAAATTCGGCGAGGCCCTGGTGTTGCTGGCCGTCGCCGCCACCCCCTGGCTCGCCGTGGCCTGCGTGCTGCTGATCCCGGCCGGTGTCTTGTGGAGGAAACTCCGTCGCAAACGCTGACGCCAAACGTTGCCTACGGAGCCGGTTGCGTGGTCTGCTCGACTTCGTATTTGAGTTTCAGATACAGCGTGAATTGCACCACCGGCTCAATTACCACCGGGTTAATCACGTTGTCGAAGCCGTCGGCGCTGAGTGCGTTGAAGAAAAACGTCGTGCTCTTCCGCAAATCCTGGATCGTGTATTTGTCGCGATAAAAATCGCGGCCGATGCTCTCCGACTCGTAGGCCGTGTACGAATCGTACATGTCCGTGGGGAAGTGCGTTTGGAATTTCTCCGCATAGACTTGCGCGGGTTGCCGGAGTTTGATGTTCAAGAGCCGCTCGTACCGGGCCCCCTTCTGCTTGACGATTCGCGCCGCCTCCGCGACCAGGCGGTCCTGTACGGCGTCCAGGTCCTTGACGACATAGTCGACCTTGACCAAGTCGAAGATTTGCCATTGGGAAGCCGCGATGACGATCTTGTCGAACAGCCGCTGGTCCTGAAAGTGGATGGCGACGTTTTTCTTTAACTCGAAGCCGACCAGCTTCTGCTTGGCGATGTTGCCCGCGATTTCATAGCCGTAGATCTTGTTTTGCACGGCGAAGTCAACATAGATATCCTTCGTGTCGATCCCCAACTGCTTCAGCGCGGCGGAGAATACGGCGACCGTGGTGTCCATTTTCTGATTGCACTCGGCGACGGTTTCGCCTTCGTGCGCGATCGCGAACACCGCTACGTACTCGTCGGCTTTGACGTTTATCAGCACGCTGGCTTCGATGAACATGCTCGTGCCAGACGCAGGCAACTCTTCCTTGGTCAACACGCGGTTAGCGAGTTCGCTTTGCACGGCGCTGGTTCTGCCTCCCAATTCCGCATAACCGACGTTGCCGCCGATTTGAGCGAAACACAGACGCGGGCCGGCGACTGCAAACAACAACACGACAAGGACTCTGGCCATCGTTGGCTCCTTTGCGGTTTGAGAGACAAGATCGGCAGCGAAACGGCAGAGTCCAGTTTAGTTAGTCGCTGGGGGCTTGCAAAATGAATGATGGAGCGGTGTGCTTTGCCACATAGAGCTGGCTCGTTTAACGGCAAGCCACAGGCGACGGCGTGGATTGGCATTCACCGCCGCCTGCGGCTTGCCGTCAAACGACGAACCTCACACGTCAGCCGAATTTGTCGCTGTGACAAAGCTCTATGGCTTCTTTTTCAACTCCACCGGCAACTGATCGATTTTCGCCGCCAGGATGAAATCGTTTTCGCTCAAGCCGCCGATGGCGTGCGTCCAGAGTTCGATCCACACGTTGCGGTAGCCATCCAGGTGCAGGTCCGGGTGATGGCCGTCGTCTTCGGCGACCGCGGCCACCTTGTGGAAGAATTCCATGCCGGCCATGAAGTGCTTCACGGTCCAGTCCTTGCGAATCCGCTGGCCGTCTTGCGTGAGCCGCCAGCCGGACAGCCGCTTCAATTGTTCCTGAGCTTCGTCCAGCGGAAACGGATCCACGCCCCCTTCACACGGCTGGCACTTTTTGGCAACGAGTTGTTGAGCAGTTTGGATTTCCATGTTGTGCTCCTTTCGACGTTTGGAGTGCGGCGACTCGTCGCCGCTTTAGGAATGTGGGATGGGTGACTTATTGGCAGACGCCGGAACGCCGCGATACTTCTCCGATACAACTTACTGGTCAAATCCTAGCAGACAAGGCACGCACAACCGAAGTCTCACGACTTCGGCTACGTCGGGTAATGCAGTGTGGAGTGTGGATTCGCCAAACTCGTGCACAATACATTACGCCGCCTGAGCCGGCAAAATGCTGCCTTGCGGCTGGCGAAGGAGATAGCCCCACAATCCAATTGCGGCGAGAAAGATGCAAGCACTAATAAACTGTGAGATCGTGACGGGACGGCCGAGCAACTCGAACATGCCCGGCACGTCGTCGCGAATGATTTCCAGCAGGATGCGTGTGACCGGATACAGGATCAGCATCAGCGCGAAGACCTCACCGTCGCGGCGGCGGAATGGATAGTAGACCCAGAGAAAGAAACACAGCAGCGCGGCGTTGACGGCGGCGTAGATCTGCGTGGGATGAACCGGGCGGCTGTACGGCGGCAGCCCGTTGATCGACCAAGACAGCGTGCGGTCGTCCGAGGTTTCGATCTGAATGTGAGTACGCGCGGCACCTAATCCGAGCTTCGTTTCATTCATCGACGTGGCGGGAAAATCGTTGATCTTTGCGAAGACGTCGCCGGCTTTCACGCCCGCAGCTTCCGCCGCACTGCCGGGCTCGACGTATGCTACGATTGGTTTTCCCGCGGCGTTTTCCCCAAGCCGAATCCCATGCAGCAAACCCCACACGTGCTGGTGCAAGTACGGCGGCGACTCCATTTCCCCGGGCGGGCACTTGTCGGGAAAGGAAACGGCCAGAAAGCTGAGCGGATGCGGCGCCTCGCAAACGCCGCCGAAGCAGCAGCCGTTCAGAAAACAACCGACTCGACCCAGCGCTAAACCCAACAGCATGCTGGGCGCGATCAGATCGCCGATCGCCAACACCGGCAATTTGCGGCGCCGCAGAAAAATCAGCGCGGCCGCAACGCCGCCGATCACCGAGCCGTAGACAACCAGCCCGCCCTGTGTGACGTTCAGCGTCGCGCCGAACGTGGCGCCCCAGTCGATCGAGCGATCCGCTCGCAGCTTGGCAAACTCGGCCCAGTTTTGTACGACGTAAAACAAACGTGCTCCGGTGATGCCCGCCAGAAACATCCAAAACGTCAGCGAGAAAATCACCTCGGGATCGACACCCATGCGCCACGCGCGATACACGGCCAGGGCGACTCCGGAGATCACGCCCAGCAACATCATCACGCCATAACCGCGAATCGGCAGACCCAGCGGCACGCCTTCGCTCGTGCGCTCTTCAATCATCGGCAGCACGAAACAAATCGCCGCGCCGACCACCAGCAGCACCGGCAAATAGCTGATCGTTTCGGTGGTCCAACCTTGTCGTCGCGCCAGCCACAAGATCAGCACGACGCTGAGAATCGCCCACGCCAGCAGCGCCCAGCCGACACCGAACAGCGGCAACCCGAACAACTCGTGCGGAATCAACAGTAAAGTCTGTCGCAAGGTGGACCTCGCTTCCTAAGCGTTGTATGTATCTGGAAATCAACGTGTGCCGGCTGGGGTCAGTCGTTCAAAATTCAAAATGGCTGGGAATCGAGGTTTTCAACATGGCTCGCGTTTCCCCCAGCCATTTTGAATTTTGAACGACTGACCCGCGCGTGTTACTCCAAGCGGCAGTTATCGATCAACCGCGTATTACCGACGTGCGCGGCAATCAGCGCCATCGCAGGCACATCAATACGCGACATTTCCTCGAGTGTTTCCGGGGCAGCCAGCGCCACGTAGTCCACGCGCGTGATGCCGGCGTCGGCCAGCACCTGTCGCATTTTGGCTTTGATCACTGCTGCGTCAAGCTCACCTTGCCGCACCATGTCCGCCGCCAAATTCAGGCTGCGCGAGATGGCCAGTGCCTGTTGTCGCTCGTCCGCATTCAAATACACGTTCCGCGAACTCATCGCCAATCCGTCCGGCTCGCGTACAATCGGGCAGACGCGAATGTCGGTTCGCACATTCAGATCCTGGGCCATGCGGCGGATCACCAGCGACTGCTGATAATCCTTCTGACCGAAGTATGCGACGTCGGCTGGGATAATGTTGAACAGCTTCAACACGACCGTCGCGACGCCGCGAAAATGTCCGGGCCGGCAGCTTCCTTCCAAGGGTTCGGCAACTTTCGGCGGATCGACGTAGGTCGAAAACCCGGCCGGATAGATTTCGTCTTTGGCCGGAGCAAACACCACATCCACGCCGCACCGGCCCAGTCCCTGCAGATCCTTCTCCAACGTCCGCGGATACCGCGAAAAATCCTCCTGCGGCCCAAACTGCGTAGGGTTCACAAAGATCGTGACCAATGTCAGATCGCACTCGGCCCGCGAGGCCCGCACCAAGCTCAAATGCCCCTCGTGCAACGCCCCCATCGTCGGCACCAGGCCGATCGACCGGCCATTGGCGCGTGCGGCGATAACTGCGTTGTAAACCTCCTTGCACGTGGTCACCAAACGCGGCGCAGCTCGCCCCGGACTCTTGTGGTCGGCAGTGATTTGTGATTGGTAAGTGGCCATTCGCTTGCCGCTGCCCGGCAGGATGTTCGCACAACGAGCGATATCCTACTATGAATTTGTTACCTTCGGGAGCCGACGTGATCGCCAATCGCTGGCGCTGCGAATCGCAAAAATTCGTGTTCCCGCCAATCGGCCGGGTGTGATAGATTTGTGGCAGGTTGGCACTTCGCGATTGCTAACTCGCGGGCGCCGGATTGGAGAACTTTCAAGTCTCTTCACAAGGGGACGCGATCATGAGGATCGTCGCCGCTGTCGCATGGGGGCTGGTACTGCTTGGTTTAACAACCGATTCCAAGGCCGCGGACGAAAATCTTCTGCGGGTGGGAGAGTTGGGCGATCCGGCGCGGCTGGTGGTGCGCGGCACGACGGCTTTCGACCTGGAGACGGTGAAGCGGGCGCTGGCTCGTGACTTCGACGTGCTGCTGGCCGCGCATCCTTCGGCCCCATTGTCCGAGTATCCGCCGGTGCTGCGCCAGCGTGCCCGCGAAGGTTTTCTGCACGCGGGATTTCCCAACGCCGACGCGGCCGTTGAATACGACGCGGCAAATCGCCGTTTTGTGGTGACGATCGACGAAGGCCCGCGCTATTCGGCCGGCGACGTGCGAATCGAAGGCGCACGCACGATCAACGTCCAGCGACTGATCCAGCGGCTCACGAAAAAGTATCCGCCCGCAGATGCTCGCCCCGTCACGCTCGAGGAAAGCGGCGGCAACGCGATTTTCAAATGGGTCGATGACGAGGGCAATGAAGTCGACTTGAAAGACCCCGTTTGGACACCAGGCAAGCCGGCGGCCTTTGATGCGCCGACCAATGCACACTTGCGCCAATTGGTCGAACAAGCGCTGGCTGATCTGGGCTACGAATTCGCCGCGTTCAACGTTGACGTTGTACAGGCGTCCGGCGGAGCGACCGCCGACCTAATCGTAGACATCACCAGCGAAGGGCCGCCGCCCACCGTCCGCGAAATCGAAATCACAGGCCAGCGTCGCAATTCGCGCGAGGAGATCCTGAAGCTGCTAAACCTGCGCACCGGCATGTTGTTCACGCGCCACGACCGCGCGCGGATCGAGCATCAGCTTTGGCAAACCGGCCGCTTCATCAAGCACCGCGTCACAACGCTGCGCATCCCGTCGGCCGACGGCATCAAGCTGTCGATCGAACTGATCGAATACGAACACGCGCCGCCGCTGTCACAAGCATTCTCCCGTCAGGAAACCGTGTTGCTCAAATGCCGCGAATGGCTGCGCAAGTGCAGTGATGGCGAAGAGGATCTAGTCGTGACCGGCTCGTATGAGCAACAGCCGTTCGAAGCCATCATCGCGCCGCAACACGGCCTGCTAATTCAATTTGGCAAGGCAGAGAACGAGCATCCAAAGTCGCCCTTATCTCATGTTGTCGTTGTCGCTGACAAAGCCATCGGTTATCTCTCGTCGTCGAACCGCTGTAAGTTGCTCATGCCCGCCAGCGAAGTACAGGTCAAGGCCGAACTCGCGCTGTCGCTGGCGGAACCGGAAGATGGCCAGAGCCGGCTCATCATGGGATTCAACGCAGGCTTCCAGACGCCCAAGGTACACGAGCCGCGGGTGCCGTTTCGCTTTCACATGCGGTTGGCGCCGGTGGCGTTTTTATCTCTGGCCTATGAGAAAGAGGCCGAGTGTACCTGGAACGCGGGAGTCTTAAAAATCCGCGGAAAACAAGTCGAATGGCAGATCGACGTGCAGACCGGAAGGCTGCTGAACCACACGTTATTTGAGGAGGACGATCAGACGCAGTTGGTCCAAATAACTTTTCGCCGCGGGGCATTCGAACAGCGTCTGGCCGACGTCGAGGCCGGCACGGCGCGGCTGCCCAACGAATTCGATGCCGCGCGGCCGATCAGTTCGGTCATGGCGTTTTGCTGCCGCGAGCAATTCATCGAGTTGCTCGAAGAACACATTGAAATCACTGGGCCGCCGAAAAGTATATTGACCGACCCGCGCGTGCTGACGGTCTTGCGCAAATCGCTGGACCGCGGCTTGCTGCGGCCGGTCGATGAATACTTTTTGCAGCCAAAGGAAGATCAGCAGGACGAATTCGACATTCCCGGCAGCACGCCGAGCGCCGGGGGCTTAACGCCGCAAATGCTGCAGTTGGCCGCCGGGCATTTGCTGGTGCCGCTGGCCGACGACCTGTTCCCGCGCGGCTCGTGGCCGTGGACGCTGACCCGTGAATCGGGTTTCGTGTTGGCAGATAAGTCGAAGTATTCCAACTTAGAGTTAGGAAAACTCTACCGGGCCGCCGACAATGGTCCGCTGTGTCACTTGGCCACGGCGCAACTATTGGAGTTCGTCAATCCCCAGTTCGCGCGCCTCTTTGCCGCCCAGGGTCTCGAGCGGCTGGTGCTGGAAGACTTCCGCAACGATTGTCGCGTGCTGTTGAACGACGAATTCCTCTTCGGCAAGTGCGTGATCCGCGCCGGTGAAATATTGCGCGAGTTAGACGACGCAGACGTGGCGCTGATCGGCTCGCTGATCGTGAAAGAGCCCGAGCTGTTCGTCGAGTGCGTACACGTGCTGCGCCGCAACGCCAATCAAACCGTCGCCCAATCACTGCCCGCCGCGATGGACCGCCTGTGGGAGATCGGCCTCCGCCAACACATCGAATGGGCCCTGCGGCGGTTGTGGACGGAGTAGCAAGCCGACGGCACCCAGTCTATTAAACAGCATTTGAAAACCAAAGGAGACGTTGCGAAACTTCGGGTTTCTTTCCAACACCGCGACGACGCACGTGATTTTGTTTGCGTTCTAGCGCGGCACTTGCGAGAACGCCTGTCATAGGCCCAAGTCGTTTAGCAGTGGCAACGAACCTAAATGTGCATTGAGCCGATCGATTTGGTTCGAAGAGTACTCCGACTGAACTTTAGATTGATGCCAAGCACTCAACGCCGCGTCTCCAAAGTCTTTGACAATTTGACTCCCGACGCCATGCGAGATTCCCAAAACTTCAATGAGTCGTTCAAAGGACTGCAGGCTAACCGCGTGAAATTGTTTATCAGCCTTCAACGTTAGCGCCAGTTGTTCTTTGCCAGGAGGAAAGTAAAGAAGTGTCGATACAATGTCGTACGCGGGCGTTAAAGCTGCGTTCCGCCCGTCAGGGTAGATCACCGAGAAGTTTTTGAGGTGGGCGTCGCCATTGCCACAAATCACATTGAAGACAATCGCCTTCAGAAACTCCTCAGTCGATTCGGGAGCGATCCAGCGAATGACGCTTGCAATTTCTTCGTAACTACCGTGAAATTGCGCATCTCCGGGCGGTCTGTCCAGAATCTGGCCAAAGTCTTCGATGTGGATACGGAGTCTGTCTTTACGATCGAAGCGTTCGATTACGAATACAGTTCCATCTCCAGTAGGCATTTCTTCTGGGATATGATCGAAATCACCGACGTCTCGAAGTGTGAAACTAGGAGTCCTAAGACCCGCTGCACGTGCCCAATTCATTGTCGCAAACTCGCACTGAGGCAAGCCCGGGTACTCTGGAGCATGAAACTTGGCGATATACTCGGTTCCTTCGGACTCGGCACCTGTCGTCAATCCGCGACCGGATGATTTGGCCGAGAGCTTCCACTGGGCACCTGCAAGTGAAAATCGAAAGAGTGAGCTATCGGACACGGGAAATTCAATTCGGGCAGTCGAATCGGCAAATTGAGTTCGCAGGATTGGCTCCGTTGGCGTCAGAACAACTGCGCCGGGCATATTTGACCCAAGCTGCTGTAGCATTCCGAATGCATCGTCTTCGTCGAGTCCAAGTAACCGCGACCGCCAACGTCGCATGACACCCTGCGGCAAAAGGTGCGCAAACCAACAAATCGCACCATCGACGCTGATGGGATGAGGGAACCGGTCTTCAAAAATCTGCCCAAGCACCGGGCGCGACCCGATCAGAGCTGAAGAGTATTCCTCACAGAAGGTGAACCCTTGACGTTCGTCTTCAAAGCACTCCAGTACGCCGACTTTGACGTCGCCTAGTCCGACCAATAATGCGCCCATCTCAGACTCCGTCAACAGAGGCAATCATTTCGCCGCTGCCTCGACAATGGATCGAATTGACGGACGGACATCGACCCGATCCCCCAGACGATCCGCAATGAATTCACTGAAATAGTCGCCAAGAATCTGACGCCGGCAGCGTCTAAAATCTTCAACCGAGCCGCCTTCCAAGTGCCGGATGGCTTCCTCGTTAAGCAAGAACGATTGCAATGTTTCCACGTCGGCCAGGGAGATTTCTTTCTTCCGCATGTCGGCAACTTTGATGATCGTATCGCTGCCGAAATTCCCTTCGCCCGTGAGTGACCAGTAGATCTTTCCCGGATCGAGCGTGGAGTCGGCAACTTCGGTCTCGTCTGTGTCCTCTTCCCACAATGTCAGTTGCTCTGTGCCACACGGTCGCCGGGGATTCGCAGCCAACAGTCCAAGCACAAAAATCTTTCCCGACGCCCTGCTGAGCGAGATCTGCTGATCGATTTCTCCCAACGGATTGTTCTCCAAGGAACCGAGATCTGCCGACTCGAAATGTGCCAGTAAGGCGACGACTGCGTCGCTCGATGAATTTGCCTCACGCATCTGTTTGACGAGGCGAGTCACACGCGAATCCGTGACGTCCTCGTGATCTCCGCTCAGCGCGCCGCGCCAGAGCCACTTAGCAACGAGTCGATCGATGCGAGAATCTTCCTCGGGGAACCGGTCGTAAAACGCGGTAAGAAATATTAGCGGCAAGCGGTACGGTAACAGCTTCCAATGAGGAATTCCAGCGGCTAGCGTGATCGCCGTGATTGCGCGTCGTAGTGCGGTTTCCGTACGTCGGATCGAGTCAGTCGGCAGCTTGTCCGGCGAGTCGATCGGGTCGCGAACCGATAAACCGCAGTTCACACGAAGGCAACGCAAGAAAATGTCTTCATCAAGCTGGCCAAATCCAAGGTCGGTCAATCTGGCAACGGCCGAACGAATCGGCCTCTCTCTCTCCCCACCGTACAGAGCTTCGAAGATTTCCGATTCACGCATGCCGACCCCGCAGGTGTTCACGCGAGTGAAGATCAACCGCAAGAGATTCTCGCCGGTGCCTTCCACGATATACGCGGGCATTTCATACTCGCGAATCGACTTCCCTAGCTCAAGCGCCCGGTTGACTAAATCTTCATGCTCGTCCGCGTAGGGCCAATTGCGAATCCACTTCAGCAGTCTCACGGAGTCGCACAAGACATTTAAAGGAATCCACGCCGGTTCTGATTCCCTCTTCAGCAATAGCTTAAACTCTTCGCCTTGCAAATCGTACCACAGGGACCAGTAGTCTCCGCGCGGGATGACTTCACTGCGAAGTAACGATGCCACGAGAGCGGTAATTCTCTGTTGTCCGTCAACGACCCACAGGGCCGATGGTTGCTCGGCGGCGTCGATGACGACAGGGCCGAAGTTCACAATGCCTGCTTCTGCCCGGTCGCGGGACAGCAAAAGCTCCCCTACCGGAAACCCCCGACGGATCGAGTCGAAAAAGTCGATGACGTTTTTGGATCGCCATCGCAGAGGACGCTGAAATGTCGGAATTCTCATCCGCCCGTCAGCGGCTTCCTGGAGTAACTGTTCGACACGAAATCCTCGCGCCTCAGGGCGCCGCTGGAGTGTCGACTCCCGATCTTTGGCAAGTTGGCTCATAACAGTAGGACACTGGCGTTGAAGAATCGTTCACATCGAGCCCGAACGTAGCGTAGCAGCAAGCGTGGCCAAATGCCAAGGTGTTGTTAAGTACGGCATCGACGCGAGAGGTTAGCTGTGAGGTGGTGACCAGATCTCAGTGATAAGGCTAAACACAGCTTCTTTAGTTGTAGCGCGTTAAACGACCGCTTGATCTTTCTTTTCGGCGTTCCGTCAACGAATGAATAACTCGTCTCGTCGGCAACGGTCCGCCGCGACGGTTGCTACCGCATTGCTTGCATCGCCGCCGAGACTTCTTCAATCGCTCGTTTGTGGTCCAGTGCATTCAAGACCAGCACCGGGCCTTGATCCGGCTGCGCGGCTTGTTCTCGCAGGCCGGTGTGCGGACGTTGAAGCTCATCGGACGAGAGAGATTGTTCCGTGGTTCGACCCTGCCGTGCGATTCGCTCTCTAAGTTGATCTACGGGAGCTTGGAGCAGCACCAGCAGCTTGGGTGACGGGACTTGTTGACGTAACTCGTGCCAGAGTCGCTCGAACTGCCTTTGCGGCGGCTCAGTCAAGGACAGCCGCGAGTAGACGAGTGATTGGTCGAACCAGAAATCACTGATCGCCAAGTCGGTTGCTTCGTCCGAAGATGCGTTGGAAAAACATTCGGCCAATAGCGCAGCGCGGCGGTGCAGTAAAGAGGTTTCCAATTCCCAAGCCGTTGCTGTGGGGTCAGCATTAAAGCGGGCCAGCAACTGCGGGTCAATTTCATCTAGGATTAGCCGCGCGCCGGTACGCTGCGCGACTTCACTGGCGAGCTGCGTCTTTCCAACGGCGACGGGGCCGGCGATGGCCACGTAGTTGGGCGCGGTGTCGAGATGTTCGAGCAGGCGGCGGATTGGCCAGCCGGTGGTTGGGTGAATCATCTGTGGCGCGATTTCCGACGCCGGGGTCAGCACGAAGCGGCGGAAGGACATGCGCGGGTGCGGCAGTCGCAAGGCTGGCGTTTCGAGGACAAGGTCGTCGTACAAGAGCAAGTCGAGATCGATGGTCCGCGCCGACCAGCGCTCGCTGCGCGCTCGTCCCAATTCTTTTTCGATTTGCTGGAGAACTTCGAACAGCGCCTGTGGAGAAAGTGTCGTTAGCACTCGCACGGCCGAATTCAAGTATTCGCCCTGACCGGCCGGGCCGCCGATTGGTGCGGTTGCGTAAGGCTTGCTGCGAGCGACAACGTCGATATTCGGGTGCTCGCCTAGCCGCGCTGTCGCGCGGTCCAACAGCGCCGCGCGATCGCCGAGATTTGAACCGAGGCCAATTAAAGCGGTAGGCATTTTTTCGTAGCTGAATTTGCAAAAAATTCAGGTGCGTCAACCAAGCGCATAGATCCGGCTGAATTTTTGCAAATTCAGCTACAAAAACAAACTCAGCTACAAAAAAAGCGGCGGCGGGGATGTCTCCCCGTCCGCCGCCGCTCGTCATTTCCGCACGCTCCCTGCGCGGAAGGAACGAAAAAAGCGTGGGGGGGACCTCCGAGCCACGACTTGCGCCGCCGACTGTCGATCCCTGCTGTCGCCGCCCCCCAAAGCTTTCTGTAAAGGCTCATTTGCGGCAACCGTGTGGGCTGCCACGTGCATTTTGCGTTGGCCACTACAGAAACTTCGCGAGCAGGAGACGAACATGTCGTGCGCGCACCACAAGCGCCGCTGATGATACGCACACGTCATTCTATCCCGGACGGAACCAGAATGATTCAGTCGTCAAACACCGCAAGTCGGTGAGTTTAAGTCGCGAAGTTTCTTAGTCGTAACAGACTCACATTGTGCGGAGTAAACGCAAGTTGTCAAGCAATGGGACGCGAAGATTTTGGAAATAGTTGAAAGTAGTTTTTGTCGCGCCGTGACCCCTTGCGTTTTTTCCTTGCCTCGTTCTTCGCGCTGCGCGCCACGTTGAGCTTGCAGCGCCGCGCAGGGTTTGCTCTGCTTCGCAGCATGAGCGACCGGCAACATAGTGCGCGGCGCGGCGCACAATTTTCTTCCGACGAACTGCGGCACGCGGTGCGCGGCGGCACGCGCGCGGTGATCGTCGCACAAATTGCGTCGCAGTTGATCTCGCTGCTCGTGCTGGCCGCGCTGTATCGTTTGATCGAGCCGGCGGATTTCGGTTTGCTGGGCATGGCAGTGCCCTTGGTCTTGTTGCTGCGCACGTGCGCGACGTTGGGCTTGAACGCGGCGGCTGTGCAGCGCGGTCAGCTTTCGCCGGAGCAACTCTCGTCGCTGTTTTGGATCAACCTGTTGATTGCCGCGATCACCACTGCACTGATCGCCGCGGGCGGGCCGCTGCTGGCCGTGTTGTATCAAACGCCGCAAGTCTCGCCGGTGTGTGCGTCGCTGGCAGCCACTTCGCTGGTCACGGCGCTGGGCGCACAACATCAGGCGCTGCTGGAACGCAAGCTGCGGTTGGGCCGTTTGTCCGTGTGTCGGCTCATTGGACAAGCCTTCGGCGGAGCGGCGGGCGTGGCTGCGGCGCTGGCCGGCTGGGGCGTGTGGGCGCTGATTGTGCAGCAGTATGTGGAGTTGCTGGTGATCGACGCGACCGTGTGGCTGGTCGAACCATGGCGGCCCGCGGCACCATGGCGCGGCCGGCCGATTGGCGACCTGCTGCTGTTCGGCGGCTATTACAGCCTGAGCAATCTGGCCTTCACGCTGGCGCAAAACCTGGACAAGGTACTGATCGCGTGGCTGCTGGGTGGCACGACGGAAGGCCGCGCGATGTTGGG
>JBGTKH010000157.1:0-8622 GCA_041744735.1 Pirellulaceae bacterium
TGACCGCATTCGCCTCGCGGAGCGAGTACGCCACGATGGGCACTCTAGCGCAAATGCTCCGCCTTCGCCTGCTGCACTTCCACATCATGCAGCACCGCCGCACTCTCCGCCCGCGTCGCGAAATAAATCACCAGCCCGACCAGCGCCGTGACCAATGTTCCCATGCGATACGCGAGCGCGGCAATCAGCCCCACGCCGGCCGGCTTGCCGATCGCGCGATACATCCCGTCCAGCACGATTTCCCAAGCCCCGATTGGCAACGCGGCCGCGACAAACGAAATCGGGGCGATCGCGAAATGGGTTTTCAAATCGGGCGGATCCAAATTTAGCCCCAGCGTGATGCTGTGCAGCGAGAGCACGAACAGCGACTGCACGACGAGGCTCATCACGATCCCAATGAAGATGCGATCCAGCCGCGAATGATACACGCGGAGTGCGTTGACCAATCGCTGCAGCGTGTGGCCGATCAGTGGAATGTGCGTGACAACATCCCACAACCGCCACTTCGTCAGACCGGGGATCAACGCAATCAATCCGACGACGACCGTTCCAATCGCGAGCCCGCGAACGACCCACACGATGTCGACGAGATACGTGGGATTCGATTCCTTTCCTGCCGCCTGGACCGTCTCCAAATTATTCATGTCCAGGAACAACGAGCCGATGCCGCCGAGGAGCAACAGCGCGATCAATCCCAGGCCGCGATCGGTCACCACGGCCGTCGTCGCCTCGGCCCCCTTCTTCGGATTGTTGCGCGTGAGAAACACGGCCCGCACGGTATCGCCGCCAACGAGTCCGAGACCAAAACCCATTTGGGCCACGAAGTGCGATATCAAGCCGATCCGCAACGCATCGCGAAAGCTGAGCGTCAGCCCCAGAGTTCGCGTCAGCATGTGCCAGCGGAAGACATTGATGATGATGCCGCAGAAAAAAAGGAGCCAACCGCCCACCACGAGATGCCAGCCGATCCGTTCAGGATGGCGAAACATTTCGACGAGTTCCCCGAACTTGTCGTTGGACTGCAGTGTCCAGACGAGGTAGGCCAGCATGAGGGCGAGAAGGGTGAACTTGCCTACAAGGAGGGCGAACTTTTTGGCCGACGGCTGTTTCAACGGACTTCCTCAGGCTGGATCTGCTGGCAAAATGGGTCGCTGGCGAACATGGATGGAGCAGTCCGATAGGGGCTGCCTTGACAGTCTTTGCCGGCCCCGATAGTTTGGCAGACAGACCGAAAATCGAACAGGCGGATACTTTGGCCTGTTCACGGGGGATTAGCTCAGTTGGGAGAGCGCTTGCATGGCATGCAAGAGGTCATCGGTTCAAGTCCGTTATCCTCCACTCGCTATTAAGTTCAAGCTGAATCGATAGTTACGATACCTGCCGGTGGTCGGCAGTGCGGCTGTTTCTGAAACTCACAAGCGCTAACGATAAAACCATCCGTCGCGATGTGGACATCCTGCGGGCCGCAGGCTTTACCCTGGTCGAACGCAGCGGCCAGCGAGGATTAAAGACTTCGATGCAGGACTCGGCCCTTCAACTGCGGTTCACGCTCGAAGAAGCGGCCGCCCTCTATTTGAGCCGCAACCCTGGAGCCCCTAGTTAGTACCCAACCCTACTCTGTTGATCACCTCAAACGGAGGTCCCTGACTTCAGCGAGCGTCCTTCCGCCGGCCAACTCGTGCGATATGAAGGTGTGCCTTCCGTAGTGAAATCGTCAGCGTTTCCAGGGCCGGATCGCCCACCGCCAGATTTTTTTCTCGCCGCCGGCTACTCCCACCTTCCTGGCTGATGTTCTTGGCTGATCGCCCGACGATCACGTTCGATGCCCGGCTGGTTGCCGTTGAACCGAATTGGTCGACGCCGCTGCGAGGTGCGTGGGCTGACCGCTCCCGCGAATCGTGGCGTGTGTGACGTGGCCTGGCGTGGCTTGCCGATCGGGAGCACTGCCATTTTTCCAACGTCTCGCCCTGGAAAAATGCTGGCGGCCCTGCAAGTGCCCCTCCATAATGCCGGGAAGTGTCACGGACTTCTTCTTTGCGGAGGTGTTGCATGTCTCGAGTTCCTCTTCTTCGTCGGCAGGGAGCACGGCGGATCGTGGGCGGGATGGAAATTCTGGAACCGAGGACCATGTGCGCCATCAGCGACCTGGACACGACCTTCAACGGCACGGGCGCGCTCAGGTTTGCCTTTCAGGGGTCGTCCGACACCGAAAGCGCGACGGCCGTGGCCGTGCAACCCGACGGCAAGATCGTGGTCGCTGGAACTTACGCCTTCAACGGTACCGCGGCTACCGACTTTGCCGTGGCGCGATTCAACAACGACGGCTCGCTCGATACGACCTTCGGCAACAACGGCCGCGCCACGATTGACTTTAGTTTCGTCGCCAATGATGAGCGCGTGACGTGCATGACTCTGCAGGATGACGGCAAGATCGTGATCGGCGGACATGCCACGTTCACCGCTGCCCAGGACTTCGTCGTCGCTCGCCTGAATTCCGACGGCACGCCGGACGTCACGTTCGATGTCGACGGGCGCAGGAGATTCGACTTCGCCGGCGGCGGATCTAGCACCGACCAGGCATTCGGCATTGCCACCATGACGGTGAACGGACAGCGGCGGATTGTCCTGGTCGGTTCGACCGAGCAGACAACGGCTGGCGAGCTGATCAATTTCGGCGTTGTTATCTTCAATGACGACGGCTCCGTGCAAGTCTCTTTCGATCGCTCTGCCGGCGGCAACGACATCGCGCGGGCCGTAGCGATCGACAGCCAGAACCGCATCGTGGTCGGAGGCTCCACCGATATCGGCGCGAACCCGGACAACTTTGCCATTATGCGTTTTTCTCCGGGGGGTGCCGATGATGCCGGCTTCAATGTCAGTTCACCACAAATCATCGACTTCGGTTTCGACGACGAGATCCGTGCGATCCAGGTCGTCGCTGGGGACAAGATCGTGGCGGCCGGTTTCGACGACGGGGGATCGTCCAACTTTGCCCTGGTGCGACTCACCGCCAATGGCACGCTAGACACCACCTTCAATGACCTTCCTGCCCCATCCCTGTCCAACGGCGATGGCAAACTTTCGTTTAACGTGGGCGGAGCAGATTTCGCCACCAGCCTCGCTGTGCAAGCGGACGGTCGGCTGGTGGTCGGCGGCTATACGAGCGGCGGAGGGGGCGTGATCAACAATCTCGCCGTGGCGCGCGTCACCGCCGACGGAACACTCGATACATCGTTCAATTCCGACGGCAGGCGGATCTACGAACTCGGAAGCTTTGAGGAAGCTCACGCACTCGCGCTGGACAGCATCGGCCGCATCGTCCTGGCGGGCAGGGCTCAAGTCTTGGGCATAAATTTCGATATGCAACTGGTTCGCATTAAGGCCTTCGAGAACCTGGGGAACGAATTGAAGCTGACGGGAAGCGAGTTGACGTTCACCGACCTTCAAGGAGTCAACAACAACCTGACCGTTACCCGCACGGCGAGCGCGCTCGTGTTTACCGATCCGGCGGCTGCCATCATCAATCCGTTCGGTGCCCCCTCGACGACGGTTTCGGTTCCCTTGAATCGCATCAGCCGCGTCAATATTCGTACGCAGGAAGGCAACGACCGACTCCGATTCAGCTTCGGGGCGGTGGGCTTCAACTTCACGCTGGGCATCGGCGTGGAACTGGGGAACGGCACAGACACGCTGTTGGCCGTTGGGAATCGAAGTTTTGCCGTCAGCAACACGAAGCTGATCTCCGGCAGCACGAGCATTGCCCTGGCCGAAGTTGATCGCGTTATCCTCCAAGGAGGCTCCGGCAATAATCGGCTCGACGCGCGGACCTTCACGGGCACGGCGGTCTTGGATGGCGGCTTGGGAAACGACACGCTGCTGGCCGGAAGCGGGCGGAGCATCCTGATCGGCGGCAAAGGAACGGACACGATCACGGGCGGCGCCAACCAGGACATCGTCATCGGAGGAACCGTCACGCTTAACATCCTCCAGCCGGGTTTCCTCGCCCTGGTCGATAAATGGGCCGGACCAGGAACGTACGCCACGCGCATCGCGCAAGTGCGGAACGGGACGGGCTTGCCTGCCGGACTGAAGCTTAATGCGTCGACCGTTCCCAACGACACGGCCGCGGATACGCTGACCGGCGGTGGGAATCTTGATTGGTTCTGGGCATACACCCTGGACTTTGTCGGCGATAAAACGGCGAGTGAAATACAGAATTGAAATCGTCCCGTCTCTCTTCCGTCGCGTGGCGTGCACACGGCCGCGGTGAAGTTCTTCTTCTGGCCGTGCAGGTGGGCCGAACCTGAGCTATCCCGCCCCTTGGAATGCCGAGCGGTCAGCACTTCTAGCGTTTGCCAACCTTATCGAACTTCTCCGCCAGATCCTTTCGACTCACATAAAGTCTGGTTGCGGCGCTCTCGATCTTTTATGACGTAAAGAAGCTCAATCGAGGAACGACACAACTGGTAACTGCGGATACCAGTCGGTTCCGAAAATGGTATGTGGAAAATTTCCCACGCGAGCTTCGGGTGCGGCCGGCGGCGGCGTGACGCGCTCCTGGAGCGTTTCATTTCCTTGCAGCACCGCGACAGAAGGCGCAGCACTGCCGAGCGTAGAGCCTTCCGCTTTCCACAGAACTTTGCCGCTGGCGTCGGTTATCGAGGAATGGGTCTTGTAGGGGCCGGGCACCGAAACCGTCTGAGTTCGCCCGCTCGTGTCGCGGAACGTTTCGGTTCGTGCCGCCTCTTGTTGAGCGGTGAAGTTGAGCTTCAAGGATGCGGACTGATCCATAATCCAGCCGCGTTTCTCGAAGGCAACTGCGTGCTGTTTCATCGCTTCGGGATCGGTTTTAAAACCATTGCCCAAAGCGACACGACTGCCGGGTCCGAGAACCGGCTTGATTGGCGCCGCCGGCAACGTCCGAAGCTTCGCTAAGATTGCGGGCTGCGGGAATGTCGTGCGCGTGAGAATTGGATCGGTCTTACTGTCGAGGAACAACCAAAACGTGCCATCTGTAGCGCGGATGCGCCAGCCGTTCCCTTCTGCCTTGCAATGCGGCATGCCGGTATGCGAATCGATGATGACGGTTGGCTCGCTCAGCAAGAACCGCTCGTCGAGCCAGCGAATGCGGTTGGAGTAAGGCACATCGAACTGCGCTGTTTGTTCTCCACTGGGCAAATCGCCGAGCGTCAGTTGCCAGATGTTCGTTTGACTGTTCGGGCTCAGCCGCGCGTAGCGAGTTCCATCCGGCGAGAGGGCCAGGCTGGTATCGATTTCATTTTCGAGCGGGAGTACTCCTTTCCAATCCCCCGTCTCGACGTCGAGCCACGCATGCTGACGGCGGGGTCCCAAATTCAATTGCACAATCTGGCGATCGGGCGTGAAGTCAACGACCGCCAGTTTCTCGGCTTCAAGCACCCACTGCGCTTGCACCTCCGGAAGCTTCCACAGCACCAAGGAGCCTCCTTCCATGCGCGTTAGCACCTGACTCTTAGTGATGAACCAGGCGTCGGTGAAGCGGTTGGGATCGGGACGTTCTGGCGGAGGAGGATTTGTCGTATCCACGCGCCAGGCGAGCAGCATCTTTTGCTGTTGCATGAAATAGAGTTCCAGCCGCTCCATTGACTCTTCGGCATGCAGGTAGCGCGACTTGCCGCTGCCAACGATGATCAGCGAGCCGTCGTGGGAGATGTCCAGCGATCGGGTTTCCGGCGGCATCTCGATGTCGCCGCTGGCCTTACCCGACGTGGCGTCAACGGAAAACAGCTTTGACTTAGCCCCCGCCTGGTAGGGAAGCCACGCAATATGGCTTCCGGTGGCCGAGAAAATGGGCAAGCCGTACGTGCCTCTAGAACTTGAGCCCCCAACGCCTTTGAAAACGGCTGGCAGATGCAGCACCTTCGGGCCGGAGGTACGCGCGGGGCGTTCGATCGCCGGAACACTCCACGCGAGATCCGCCGCGGGAAGTTCGAGTCGTCTAACGCCAGCCAGCGAGCCACGCTTGGCTTCCCCCACAACGCTGTCTGTGAGTGTGCCTCCGCGATTGAATGTGCCGATGCGGGCTGCCAGTTGTTCCATGGGCAGGCGAACTGCCACGACCTTCAGATTGTCGCCGTCGGTCACACCGACGACACAATCGCCTGCGACGAGAGGTGGTTGCGCGAGGAATTGGTCCATCGAATGCACGACTCGGCCGCTCGAATAGTCAACGATAAATTGGCCGTTGAGCAGGATGCTGTTCAGGCTGGGGATGTACTCCAGATGCTTCGGCGGATTGCTGCCGACTTGTTTGAAATCGCCGATTTGCACAGTCGATTGAGAAATGTTCTGGCCCGTAGCCAGGTCGAACCGCCAGATTTGCGCGCCGGGAAGTTGCTCGCCTCCCGCCATAGCCAGTTCTTTGCCATCGGGAGAAAACGCGATGACGCTGTCCGCATTGGCAGGCTGCTGAAACACGCCCTGGAATGCTCCCGCCCATTGACCTGTGGCGATCTCAAACAGCGAGGCCTTCTGCCTGAAGACGCACGCCACGAATTTGCCGCCGGGAGTCACTGCCAGCCGTTCGACATTGAAGTTTTGCGGATTGTATTTATCGGAAATCGGCGCTGGGAGTGGAATCAAACTCACACGTTCTCCCGTCGAGACATTCCAGGTGCCGATCCAGGGTTCGCCCCGCGTATTGTTGCTGGCGACTCCAACGACGATCTTGTCATCGCCTGCAAAGAGCAGCGAGACGACACGATCGCTGGGCTCGAAAGGAATCGTCTGGCGCGTGGAGCCGTCCAGCGCATTAAGGATCACCACGTCGACGTGATTGCCGACTTGGGCCGCCAGGGCAAGCTGCTTGCCATCGGCCGAGAGAGCGCCTCGTTCTTTGTTAAAGGAAAACGAGGGGGTGATTATCGGTCCGCGCAATCCTTGTGTCAGGTCGCCAATCACGATCGCCTTCTCCAGCGGAACGACCGCCGCAAAGTAGGCACTGGGTGCCGAGGAACGGATAACGCGGAAGATAGGGGCTGGTGAGATGAAATTGAGGCGCGCTGTGGGACCAGGCGGAGCGCCGACTGCTGGCGGATCGGCAACGATCTTCCGCGCTGCTTGAATGGGATTTATCGCCGGCGGACCGGGAGGGACCAGCGGTCGAGGATTGTTGTTGGGCTTTGGCTGCTCGTTCGGCGCGGGAAGCGGAACGGGTTGCTTCTGAGGCTCCGGCGGGATGATGGCAGGCGCTGGCTTAGGAGCGGGTTTAGCCGGCACAACTTCTGGCACAACGGCTGGTGCAGGCGTTGGGGGCAATTGCGATCCGTCGTCTGTGGCCACCGCAACTTGCGAATTGGGCGGTACGGGTTCGGAATCACCGCTGAGGAGCCAGATCGTCAAAACGACCATCAGAAGTAAACCAAGTCCACCCGCCCCAGCGAGGATCAAGGGGAGTTTCGCGCTCCTGGCAGGAGTGCTGGCCGGCGGCAGGAATCCGGGGCTGGGCGCACTTCCCAGATCCACGGGCTGCGAAAAGATGTCCTCTGGGGTCGGCGAAGGTGATCCCTGCGGCTCAATGGCTTGGAGCGTTCCCTGACAGGAGGTGCAGTTGGGCCACTGCGTCAGCCCGTCCCGCATTCGAAACTTTTTGCCGCACGCTTCGCACTGAACGATGACACTCACGCTGGTTCTCCATGAGTAACCGAGATGGGGGGCATTCTCGCAACCCTCGGCACGGATCGCAACTATGGAATCTTGTTTCGCTTCCGTTCAATCTTAGTCAGAAATCTGGCGCTCTCCTCAGATCACGATGGCATCTTTACCAGTAGCGGTGTTTTTGACCAATCAGGCACTCATCGAATGGAGAGCAATCTATGTTGCGCAAATTCTTGCCGGCAATCGGTTTAGGAATGGTTCTGCTATCAGTTACGAGTCTGACCGCCTCTGCCCAAACGCTTAAGGTGGGCGATGTCGTCCCCAAGTTTGAAGTTACGGACGACCAAGGCGAAGCATGGAATTCGGACGATCACATCGGCAAGCGAGTGGTGATCTTGTACTTCTATCCCAGTGACTTCGCCTTCTGTTGCACGCGGCAAGCAGAGCGTTACCGCGATGCGCAGCCTGAATTGGCGAAACTGAACGCCGAGATTATCGGAATCAGCTGTGACTGCCAGGAATCGCATGCGGCGTTCAAAGCGGCCCATCGACTGAACTTTGCACTGTTAGCCGACTCAGATGGCGGCGTCGCGCGGCAGTTTGGCGTCCCGCTCCGTCGAGGTGGCAAGGCGATGGTTCACGATGCAGCGGGCCAAGCGGTCACGGATGCTCAGGGCGATATTCAGCAATTCTCCCGCGATTGGACGGCGGCACGTTGGACGTTCGTCATCGGCACCGATGGTCGAGTGCTCCATCGCGACACAACGGTTTCGCCGGTGAGCGATAGTAAGAAGATGCTCGAATTCGCCCGCAACCTGGCCATCTCACAGATTTGTTTTCGTTCCCGCTGAAGAAACCGACATACTGGACCCATCCCGGCCCGCTCCAGCGCGAGAATCTGCATGAACCTGATTGCGGCCGATACTGGCGAATGTTTTGAGCGACATCGGGCCTATCTCAGGTTGTTGGCCTACGCCCATTTGCGTG
>JBGTKH010000158.1:0-5930 GCA_041744735.1 Pirellulaceae bacterium
GCGCGCGGCCGACGTGCTGTTCTCGCGCGGCGCGTGGGTGTCGCAACTGCTCAGCGCTGTCGAGAGCGGACGAATCGCCGTCGCCGATTTGGAGCCGGGGCGATTGAAACTCGTTGCGTCTAGCTCTGATGAACAGGTGCGCAAGCACGCACAAGCGCTGCTGACCAAATTGGAACTTACGCGCCGCACGGACGTGTTGGATGCCTATCGCGGCGTGTTGGAAACGAAAGGCGACGCGGTTCGCGGCAAAGAGGTTTTTAAGAAGGTGTGTGCGGCCTGTCATCGTTTGGAGGGTGTGGGCCACGAAATCGCGCCAAATCTGGCCGCCATGCGCAACCGCGGCCCCGACGCGCTTCTGCTAAACGTGTTGGACCCGAACCGCGAGGTGAACCCGCAGTATCTGAACTACGCGCTGGTCACCACCGACGGCCGCATCCTGACCGGCATGATCGCCGCCGAAACCGCCACCAGCGTCACGCTGCAGCGCCCCGACAACGTCACCGACACCGTGCTGCGGATCGACATCGAACAACTTCGCAGCACCGGCCTGTCGCTGATGCCTGAGGGGATGGAAAAGCAAATCGACCCGCCAGCGATGGCGGATCTAATCGAGTATTTGCGGTCCGTCGATTAGGCCATCGATTGTGGCCAACGCCAGATTGCTGTCAGACTGCCACCGGATTGCGACTAGATTGCGACTTGCAGCGAGCGAGCGAGGGCCTAAGAATGGGCAGATGCAGTCATCTTACAACGTCTTTAGGTCATTGGATGTTAGTGCCAAAAGAATGGAGGAGCGCGTCATGAGATTTGCAAAACTTTTCACCGCGTCGGTCAGTCTGTTATTGTTCGTCGCCGCGACAGCGACGGCGGCTGAATTCAAGCTCGATCACTTTAAAGTCTACGACGTGAAGGACACGCGGGTGTCGATAACGGTGGCGCTACACGGGCAGTTCGACAAAGAGCCGGTCAAAGCCCAGGTCGTCGCGCTGACGCATTTTGCCAATAACGTCAGCAAGAACCGCGAAGCTGTCCACGATCGCACGGCGCACTTGACTTGGTACCGGCTCGAGCAGGATTTGGACGAGCCCAAACGCGAGGTCGAGGTTGAAAACCAATTCGGCACGCAGCGGTTGGTGCTGGGTCAACCCAAATACCTGCTCGCGCCGGCCGAGAAACGGGAGGAGGGGAGCGCCTTTCCAAAAGAACTCGATCACTTCAAAGTCTACGAAGTGCTCGACGGCAAACCTGTCGAGAAGGTGGTCGCTCTGGCAGATCAGTTTGGCGTCGAGCGCGAAGTGGAAGTGGGGCTGCCGAAATTCTTTTGCGTTCCCGTGGAAAAACACGTCGACGGCAAGGTTACGAAGATCATCAACCGCGAGGATCATCTGACCGTTTACGAAATTGCCTGGCGGCCGCGTGTGGCCATCGACCAATTCGGCGATCATAAACTGGCTTTCGAGCCGTGTGAGATGCTGGCCGTGCCGTCGAAGAAGCGGTTTCCGCCGCCGCCCAACGGCGACCCTGGGAAGCTCGACCACTTCGAGGTCTACGACGTAAAGGACGTCGAGTTGCCCAACGAGGTCGCGCTGCGAGGCCAGTTCGACGGCCGCGTGGGCAAGCGGGCTCACCTCCGGCTGCTGACGCACTTTGCGAATCCCGTCAGCAAGAACGACGAACCGATCATCGACAAAAACGCCCATCTGACCTGGTACCTCTTCAAACAGGAAGAGGTTGAGCCCAAGCGCGTCGTCACATTTGAAAACCAATTCGGCCGCCAGCGAGTGCTCATCGGCCAACCCGTTTACTTGTTGGTGCCGGCGCTAAAGAAGGAAGTGGGCGCGGATTATCCCAAGGGACTCGATCACTTCAAGTGCTACGAGGTGATCGAAGGTAAGTCGGCCGAGAGGCCGGTCGTGCTGCTGGACCAATTCGGAGCGTTCAAAACGATGGCACGCCTGCCCAAGTTCTTCTGCGTTCCGGTGGAAAAGACCCGCGGCGACGTTGTGGAGCCGATCCACAACGCGAAGGACCACTTGGTGTTTTACGACATTGGTTCTCGCGAGGTGGGAAAGGTCATCAGCATCGGCGATCAATTCAACCGGCCCGCTATGCGCGAGATCAGCGTATTAGACAGCAAGTATCTCGGCGTGCCGTCAGTGAAGTTGGCGTTCGACGAGGCGCGCTAACAACGGAGCACGTCAAAGATACGTTTGCTGTGGCGAAAAAAGATACGTTTGCTGTGGCGAAATTAGTAACCCGACGCGTAAGCGAGGGCTGCATCAAACGCCTCGCTTACGCGTCGGGTTACAACGTATGTTGACGGAGCACGGCGATTTGTACTCGGGCCAACTACATGAATGACTATCGCTTGGCACGCCGCACGTTTTGTCTGGGAGTAGCATCGGCTGGTTTGTCACTTGCCAACCTCAAAACGGTTGCGGCCACTCCGCCGTTTCCCACGGGCCGCTATGTCGACGTGCACACGCATCTGGGCCAGACGTGGAACAGCACAGAGCCGCTCTCGGCCGAGGAACTGTTGCGGTGGATGGGCGCGCACGACGTGGCTCAGGCGGTGGTGTTGCCGCTGGTCTCGCCCGAATCGTCCAGCTTTCCGTTGACCACGGAATTCGTGCTGGCGCAGACCCAGCCGTTTCGCGACCGGCTGATTCCGTTTTGCTCGGTCGATCCGCGCACCTCGTATCAGGGCGGGCACCAGGGGCTGGTCGACATGCTCAAGCGGTACGTCGATGCGGGCGCGAAAGGTTTCGGCGAGCACAAGCCGGGCGTGGCGATCGACGATCCGCGGAACATGCGGATCTACGCCGCGTGCAACGAACTGAAACTGCCGCTACTGTTCCACTTGGACAATCAACGGAACATGGACCAGCCCGGTCTTCCCGGTTTGGCCAAGGCGCTGGCCGCAGCGCCCGATTGCAAGTTTATCGGCCACGGACCCGGCTGGTGGGCCTCGATCTCCGGCGGCGCGACTCAAGCTGACTTGGGCGGCTATCCCAAAGGCCCCGTCGCACTCGGCGGCGCGATCGACACGCTCATGGACAAGTTCCCGAACCTGTACGGCGACCTATCCGCCGGCAGCGGCGCCGGCGCCATCAGCCGCGACCTGGAATTCGGCCGCGGCTTCCTCGTCCGCCGCCAGGACCGCATCCTGTTCGGCACCGACTTCCTCTCCCCCGGCCAAAGCGTGCCGCAGTTCGACCTGTTCGAGCAGAAACTGGAACTGCCCGAAGAAGTGCAACGCAAGATCTTCCGCGATAATGCGCGGAAGGTCTTGGAGCAGCGCTCTTGAATTGTTCGCAATTTGAGTACAACAAATGGCGAAAGGACTGCACATGAGCACTTATTCGGAAACTTACAAATCGCTGTTACTAGATTACATGCCACGTCCAATTCAATCAGATCGCCAATACAAAAGTGTTTGTCGTCAAATCGAGCAATTGATGGCGGCCGGTCCAAACCTGCCGCGGGCAGAAAGCGAAATGCTGGAAGTGCTGTCACTCCTAGTGGAACAGTACGAAACCGCGCGTTTTTCGATCGCCGACGCTTCGCCCGCCGAGGTGTTGTCTTACCTGATCGAGGCCCGGGGGACCAACAACGCCGCCGTGGCCCGCGAGACAGGCATTCCACGCTCGCTCATCACCGACGTGCTGGCCGGGCGGCGCGGCATCAGCACAGCGAATGTGGCAAAGCTGGCGGATTACTTCCATGTCTCGCCAGCCGTCTTTATCGCTGCCGAGTAAGCTGTTCGTTATCGCGGCCCACGATCGAATCTGGTGCTCGGGTATGCCACGATCGGGGAAAACCCCTTTGAATCGCCTACTGTCTCTGCCATAATGCGCGGTTTTGCGGCCGGAATCAGCGAAGGGAGTGCTCTATGTACAAGAATCTGAGTTCGGTGGCCCTCGGAGTTTCAGGGCGGCAGAGCGAGTTGATCGAGCTGGCTCTCACCTACGGCTTCAAGGGGCTCGATCTCGATTTGGAGGAAGTGACGCGGCGCATCGAAAGCCACGGGCGCGATACGACGCTGCGGTTTCTGAAAAGTGCCCCGTTGAAGATCGGCGGCTTCGAGTTGCCGGTGCGCTGGAACGGCGACGATGCAGTCTACCACGCCGACTTGAAGGCGCTGCCGCAAGTGGCCGAAATCGCCGCCGAGGTCAAAGCGCGGCGCGGCTTTACCAGCATACGATCTGGCAGCGATGACACACCGTACCATGAGAACTTCGAGCGTGCACGGAAACGATTGGCCGAGATCGGCGAGATTCTGGCAAAGCACCAGATTTCATTGGCAGTAGGTTTTGAAGCTGCGGCCGCCGACCGCGCGGAACACCGCTTCCAATTTATCTGCGAAGCCGATCCGCTGGTACTATTGCTCAAGTCCGTCGGTGTACCGAGCGTCGGTTTGCTGCTGGACACTTGGAATTGGCATCTTGGCGGCGGCACCATCGAGAAGCTCAAGGGTCTGAAGGCCGATCAAATCATCGCCGTGCGAGTTGCCGATGTGCCAAACGACGTCGACACCGCCTCGCTGAACGACACCCAACGACTGTTGCCCGGCGAATCTGGCGTTGTCGACACGGTCGCACTGCTCACGTTGCTGAATGAGAAGAACTACCAGGGACCGGTCACCGTCTACCCGCATCCCAGTCGCTTCAGCGGCATGACGCGCGACGCGATCGTACAGCGTGCCAGCGCCGCTTTCGACGAGCAGTGGAAAGCCGCCGGCTTGGGCAAAGGCGGCCGGATGGCAGCGGGCGTGGAGTGAAAGAAGCGAAGAAGCGGTCAGCGAAGAAGCGGTCAGCGATCAGCAGTCAGCTATCAGAAATCCGCGGACGCACGTTCCGGTACTAACGACCACTAACGGCTGATCGCTGAAGGCTGATCGCTGAAGGCTGATCGCTGAAGGCTGACCACTGCCATGTTCCACTTCGACCGCGGATTAAAGCTGACTTCGAT
Source organism: Pirellulaceae bacterium (assembly GCA_041744735.1). Lineage (GTDB taxonomy): Bacteria > Planctomycetota > Planctomycetia > Pirellulales > Pirellulaceae > JBGTKH01. Next base: position 4,972 of record JBGTKH010000158.1, read on the forward strand.
CGATTTGGCGGTCGACGTGCGCCGGCGGCAGCCGCGCGGGTTCATCTCGCACGCTCATACCGATCACATGGCGCGGCACGAGTTGGCGTTTTGCACGCCGGCTACTGCGGCCCTCTATCAACATCGCTACGGTCGCCGTCGCACCCATGAGATGCCCTTTCGGCAATCGCTGCAATGGGGCGAGATGCAGTTGACGACTTACCCGGCCGGTCACGTGTTCGGATCGGCCATGCTGCTGGCGGAGTCTGATGGGTGCCGGCTGCTGTACACAGGCGATTTCAAACTCGAACCGTCGGCCACCGCGGAAGAGGCCGAGTTGCCGCAGGCGGACATCTTGGTGATGGAAAGCACATTCGGCCATCCGCGATATCGGCTGCCGCCGCGTGCGCAGGTTTTGGAGCAGTTAATCGCTGTTGTGCGCAAAGCCATTGTGGAAGGAGCCACGCCGGTGATTTACGCCTACGTCCTCGGCAAGGCGCAGGAAGTGACGAAGCTGCTCAGCGACGCCGGGATTCCCGTGCTCCAGCATCCGCTGGTGTACGAGATCAGCCAAGTGTACGAAGCCAACGGCTGCTCGCTGGGCGATTATCGCGAGTTCACCGGACACGCGATTCACGGCTACGCGGTCGTCCTCCCGCCACGCGGACAAAGGGCGGCAGTGTTGTCGTTGCCGGCTCGGAAAGTGACGATTGCCGTTACCGGTTGGGCGATGGACTCGGAAACTCGTTACCGCTGGCGAGTCGATCACGCGATTCCGCTCTCCGACCACGCCGACTACGGCCAGCTTCTGGAAGCGGTCGATCGCGTCGCCCCGCGTGAAATTTACTGCACGCATGGTCCGGAAAGTTTCGTCGATCGGCTGCGCGACCTGGGACACAACGCTCAACCGTTGGGTGCTGAAATTCAATTGCGGTTGTTCTGACCGTCAGGGGTCGGGAGTCATTTTGCGTCTTTGCGAA
>JBGTKH010000159.1:0-8233 GCA_041744735.1 Pirellulaceae bacterium
CAGCGGGACGGCGCGGGCTCGCATCACGACGTCGATTTCGCTGTGCACGAGCGGCGCGCCGGCCGATAGCGTCACGGGCAGGGCTTCGGGTGTGTGGCGTGCGACCGTCGCGTCAACCACTAACATCGGCGAGGCGGTGAGCTGAATTGACGATAGGCCCTTGGGCGGCGGATACAGCAGTACGGAAAAGCTGCCGAGAAGGGAATTGACCAACACCGCGGTGGCGATGTGCGCCAGGCCGCTGCTGCCTAACGCCGTAAGCAGATAGCGCGGCAACGCAGCGTGTCGCGCCGATGTCTCAAGACTCACGGCGACCGCTTCGCAAGGCGCCGCCAACATCTCGTCACTCGCAAGCACGTCGTCTATCTCCCGGCGCATGGCCACCAGTCGTTTCTTCTCCGAAACTGAAAATCGTAGTCCGATACCGTCTATGCAGAAACCCCACAGGCCGCGAGAAAGTTGGCCGTGATCCGCTGCACGCGCTGATCCGGTCCGTGCGGGCGGCCGAAGTGGGCGTAAGGCGGGACGTGGCCGGGCGGGCGGCTGAGGCCTTGGGCCCAGAAGATCGTCGAAGCGTTGAAGACCCAGTTATCTTTGGGGCCGGGATAAATGGTCGCCGTCCAGTGAGCCCGTTTGCCGCCGCCGTTGGTCGTTTCGCCTTCGGCCACGACTTGCAGGCCGGGGATGTAGCCGAACTCGCCAGAGTTTGGTTGTCCCGAGATCCGGCCAAAGTCTGGCGACTTCGGCTACCCATCAATGCACGGCCACTCCAAACCAACTTGGCAGGAAGAACAGCAAGACGTTGAGCACAATCGCGGCATAGACCGACCCGAGCAGGTCGTCGGCCAGCACACCCCAACCCGCCGGCAACTTTTCCAAGCGGCGCGCCGGCGGAACTTTAACCATGTCGATGATGCGTGTGACGGGGAACGCCCAGAGGACGATGATCCAAACGCTGGGCGATGGAAGCCAAGGCGCGGGAAACAGCAGCACGGTTAGCAAGAACCCCGCCACCTCGTCCGTCACAAACGCGCTCGAATCCTTTTTCTGAAAGTGCCGCTCGGCCCACGGCGCCAACGCGATCGTCACCCAACACGTCGCCGCCAGCGCGAGGGCAATCAGCAACGACCGCCAAGGTTCATACCCCCACAAGCCAATGGGCACGAACAGCGCGATTCCCCACAACGCGCCCATCGTGCCGGGAAACACTGGCGAGTAGCCGAACCCGACACACGTCGCCACGATAATGCGGAGCCGCTCGGGGCAACGAGACATGCAGATTCACCTGATCGAGAGTTGGCTTTACGGACTGCGTGGATGACATCGGCGCACAGTTCATAGAATACTATCGCCGCCGGAATCTACCAACCGTGACACTGGCCGTCACGCAAAGTCACCAAGCCCGAACTACATTTCGCCAGGGCATGGCAATGTTTCGCTTGAGCTCAATCTTTACAAACCGTGGAAAGTTTCTGGCCGTTCTTGGTGACCCGCTTTGGCGTGATCGTGAACAGATCGCCGTCGAATCCCGTGAAGGTGAATGAGTAATCTTCGTGGTAGTCCTTGCGCTGATTAAACAAGATGCAGATCGCCACGCGCTCGCCTAACCGCAGCGATTCGAGATAGTCGCTGCGCCAATGGACGCCGGCCATGTTGCGGCCGATGGCGATGTTGGCAGCCACCTTGTTCAATTCACCGCCGACGGTGAGGTCTTTCGCGCCCGGCCCCTTGTAGGGGACCAACTTCAATCCGTCGCTCGTCGGCACGACCGGATTTGCCAAGGGATGACTCTCGTCAAACCAAGCCTTGAGGATGGTGACACAGGCGCCGGCCACAGTGCCGTGTCCCGCGCCGTAAGCCGGATGCGTGGGACTGCCTTCGGAAAACGCCATGGGCATCAGGTAGTTCCCATTCTTGCTAAACGACTCCTGCAATGCCGCAGAGTCCAAGACTTGGCGGTGAATCGGATAGTCGCGCTTCTGACCTTTCAATCCTTCCAGCTTCAATTGCACGAGACCGCCATAGGCTTCGGGACGCAGCCGCCGGTGCACGAACCATTTCTGGTACCAAACGGCTTTGAGCGCCCGCGTGGCGACTTCGGTGACCAGGCTCAAAATATGCGGACCGCCAAACGTGCCGAAGCCGATTTGATTCTTCGAATTCGGATTGGGCTCTTTGTAAGGGTTGCCGTCGCCAAAGGGAGCGCCCATGCCGAGCAGGATCAGGCAGGCGTTCAAGTACGCTTCATATAAAGCGTCGACGTGCACGTACTGCCCCAAGTCGCGCATGTTGCGGATGTAGCGGCGCGCGCCGTCGAATTCATCTTGCGACGAGAGCCCGCCATCCTGAACGCAGAGCCACTCATCGTATTGCTTCAGATAATCCAAGCCGCTGACGACGGTGCGTTGCTGCTGGCTAACCAAGAGTGAACCGTACGGAATGTCCCGCAAGAGAAACTGCGAAAGATACGGGCCGGTCAGTTCGCCTGGAGTGCAGCCGCGAAAAATCGTTTCCGGGGTGACTCGGCCCTTGATCGTCGGTCCCGTGAAGTCGGTCAATCGGGACAGGTCATCGGCCGCGGCCGATACCTTGCGAGTCGTGTCGAACCGGGTGAAGGCCACGTCGCGCAGCAAAGCCATCCAATAGAGTTCCACGGCCTCCGCAGCTTCCTCGGCGCTATCCAAACGCGGAGCGGAGAGCATTTCCAGCCGTTTCGGATCGGGACCTTCCAGATCGGTCGCCAATCCGGCTTGCGGGTCGACGAGTTTACGTCCCTTGCCAAGTTGGATGGCGGGAAAATCCGCGGGGCGGTGTGGTCGCCGCACCGCCTTGAGCAACGAGTCATAAGCCGCTCGCACCACCTCTCCAAAATCATTGTGCGGGAGCCCCTTGTGAAAGTTTCCGATGCGGTTGGGTTTGCCGTCATCTCCAAGGTAACGGTCTTCGTCACCGTTGCTGCCTTGCGTCGTGATCGAAGAAGGCTCACAGGGTCCCTTACTCGAACGCTTCGTCCGCTTACTCTTCGCCATGATTTGAACTCCCCGTTAACTTTCCTTGCCCATGGTCAATGCCATCACGTAGTTCTTCGTCGTGTTTCCACCACACGCGGACGAGGAACTTCCCCTACGCCCAATCATGTGTCGCATCTAGCCAGCCTGCCTACATGCAATCTGGTAGCAATCTGGCAGCAATCTGGTCGCAGATGCAGCGCACGATTGGCCTGCAAAAGAATCGCGGATTAAGAGATCAGTTCCCAGTACACCCCGCTGCCATTGCCGTCGCCGTGGAAGCGGACCAGGGACGTTTTTTGATTGCGGTTCAGGGAGTTGATCGCGGAATGCAGGCGGCGTTTGGGATCGATGTCGGCGGCGGGAGGCAGCGGATCGTCGATACGGTCGGGCCAGCCTTCTTCCTGAAACGAAGAGAGGATCAGTTCCTGATTCGGCGCCGGGACGCGAAACCGCTTCACCACGACCTCGTTAACCTGCAGTTCGCGGTGCTCGACGTTCCACTTGGGAAGCGGAGTGGACGGTTGACCGTTGCTGCAAGCACGCGTGTGGGAGTTCTTTGGCCGGTTGAGTCGCTGGCCATCGCTGCTGACGAATTCGGCGAATTCGGCGCCGGTTTTCGTGAGCACAAAACAACTGCGGCTGGTGAACCGCAGGTTGCTGCCGGGGCGGAATTCGCGGCGCTCGTCGCCGGGCCGGGAAATTTCTCGAGCGTGCTCGACGTAGCCGTTACAGGTCAGCCAGCGCAGGTCGCCGGCAGTCAATCCCGCGTCACGCAGGCTGCTCATTTCGACCGCAAAGTCCCATTGGCTGCGCTTCAAGTCGTCGGCGTAGCGCCGGGCCTGACGCAATAATTCCACCGCCGGCCGCAATCGCGACTTGCCTTCTCGGCTTAAGACTTGTTCGATTCGTTTAGCTGAGAATCGGGCAGAGACTCGCCCCGAACGCGAACCCGTGGGGTTGGCCATCGACCTCTCCGTGCGTGCAACGTCTTGGATGTCACGGCCTGCTATCCTGCTTCAGCATCCTTTGGTGGTGCCGCACAGGCATGAGACCCATCTCGACTCGTCCCACGCGAATGTGTGTCCGGCAGGAAATGTAAGCCCCGGGACCTTGGGTTTGCTTACGCTATTGATAACACTATTAGAAGCAGTGTCAAGTGACCTCAGCCATCGGCGTGGCGGGAGCGACCGGCAACGTGAACTTGAAGACGCTGCCTTGGCCGGGTTGCGATTCCGCCCAGATGCGGCCGCCGTGACGTTCCACGATCCGCTTGCAGAGCGACAGTCCGATGCCGTGTCCCGCATACTCTTCGCGCGTATGCAGCCGTTGAAAGATGACGAAGATTTTTTCCAGATGTTGCGGATCGATGCCAATGCCGTTGTCGCGCACGGAGAAGACCCACTCGCGGCCCTTGCGCACGCCCCGCACGCGCACTTGCGGCGGTTCGTTGCTGCGGAATTTGATGGCGTTGCCGATTAAGTTCTGAAACAACTGCAGCATCTGCGTACGGTCGGCGGCGATCGTTGGCAGAGCGTCGCAGACGACGGTTGCGCCGGACTCCTGAATCGCGATCTCCAGGTTCGCCAGCACGTCGCGCAGCACGACCGAGCAATCGGTGGGTTCGAACGGCTTGCCGCGTGTGCCGACGCGCGAGTAGCTCAACAGGCCCTCGATCAGCACCTGCATGCGATTGACGCCGTCCACGGCATATCCGATGAACTCGTTGGCCGTATCGTCGAGCTGGCCTTGATAACGGCGCTGCAAGAGTTGGCAGTAGCTCTTGACCATCCGCAACGGCTCCTGCAGATCGTGCGAGGCGGCGTAAGCGAATTCGGACAGGTCCTGATTGCTGCGTTTCAACTCGTCGGCATATTGTTGCAGTTTCTTTTCGGCCCGTTTGCGTTTGGTGATGTCGTGCAAGAAGACGGCAAAGGCCGACTTGTCTTGCAAGGGAAAAGGCTGCATCACCCACTCGGCCAGAAACCGCTCGCCGTCTTTGCGCATCATGATCAGCTCGGACCGCTGACCGACCAGCGAACCAAATTCCCCCGTGCCGCTGTACCGCGCCAAGTTGTCTTGGTATCGCGGTCGTGAAGCCGGCGGGACAAACAATTCCGCCAGATCTTTGCCCACGGCCGCCTTGCGGCCGCAACCGAATAGCTTTTCGGCGGCCCGGTTGAATTCCAAGATCGTGCCGGCGTCGTCGATGACCATGATGCAATCCAGCGCCGACTCGAAAATCGCCCGCTGGCGCAGTTCGCTCTCCAGCAATTCCTGTTCGGCCTGCTGCCGTGCGGACAGCTCCGTCTGGCATTGCATGTTCAAGAGCGTCAGATCCTCGAAGGCGGAGAGCAGCACGTCCAGCAGTTGTTCGGGACTGGCCTGGATGGCGTACGCTTGATCGAGAAACTTCACCCGCATGGGTTCGCCGCCTTGATTGAACAGGGGCCAGCAGCCGCGTTGCAGGACGCGTACCAGACGGGCCGCCACATCGGTCATCGGCCGGTCTTTGGACAAATAATCATCGGCGCCGGCCTGCAGGGCGCGCAGCACGTCGGTGGCTTCCCGCGAGGCGGTCAGCACGACGACCGGCAATCGGCGGCGCCGAGGATCTTGCTTGAATTGGCGGCAGAGTTCAATTCCGTCCTGGCCCGGCAGATTCACGTCCGTCAGCAAGAGATCGAAGGCGGCGGCGGCAATACGCTGCAGGGCCGTCTCGGCGTCACGGGCGGATTCGACGTCGATGCCCTGCTCGGCCAGCTTCGCACTCACGGCTCGTGCGTGTGCCGGATCGGCGTCCACGAGCAATATCCGAGTCATGACGCCACCCTTTTTCAAAACCGTAGCCGAAGTTGTGAAACTTCGGAATTCTCACGAATTCCGCTACGGGACGTGAAACTTCGGAATTCTCACGAATTCCGCTACGAGCATCGGCGGTCAGACGGGCTGTTCTGCGGCGGCGCCTAAGCGCTTGACCATCGTGATCTCATTTCCTTTGTCATTGTGAAACACGTTATCCATAAACGTGCGGATCAACAACATGCCGCGGCCCGAAGCGCGTTCCAAGTTTTCCGGATCACGCGGATCGGGCAGGGTCGACGGATCGAAACCAGGCCCTTCGTCGCGCACCACCAAAGCCAGTTCGACCTCCGAACGCCGGGCCTCCAAATACAATCTCCGATCGCGGTACGGCGACTGCTTCCGCCGCTCGTCCGCCAGCTTGTAGTAAGCATTGTCTTCCCGCTCGCGCAGCTCCGAACTGATTTCCAAATTGCCATGAAACACAGCGTTGACCAGCGCTTCTTCCAGCGAGATGGCCGCGCGAATCTGCTCCGAAGGATCATGCAGGCCGGCGTGCAGCACGCGCTCCTGCACCATGTTGATCAGCGGCGCGATCAAGCTGGCATCATTTTCCAAAGTGAACGACACGGCGCTGGACTTTTGACAACTCATCAATTGCGCCCGGTCACGTTGCTGCGACGCGATCGACAACACGTTGCGGACGGTCTCGACCAAATCATCGGCCAGCTTGCGCTTGGGCGTGTAACTGGCCGCACCGGCGCGCAGGGCCTGCAGCGCGATTGTCTCGCTTCCCTTGGCCGTCATCAGAATCACCGGCACCAGCGGATACCGCTCTTTGATCGCGGCCACAAGCTGCAAGCCGTCCATCTCGGGCATCTGCAGATCGGTCAGAATCAAATCCGGCGGCCTGTTTTCCACTTGCTCCATCGCCGCGGCGCCGTTCTCCGCGTATCTGATACTCCAACCAGCCTGCTTCTCTAGCAGCCCGCCAGCCAGACGCCGGTCGAGGGCCGAATCGTCTACTACCAGGATCGATGTCATGAGAGGATTCCTCGTCGCTGAATTGCGCTGCGAACTAGTGCCAATATAACCAGAATTTTCCAAGTCAACACGTCCCGGCCGCAATTCGCCGAGATTCTTTTGTCAAATCCGTTCGCGTTCCCTTGGATTGGACGCAAACCGATCGTCGTATTCAGGGCTCGAAGCATCGTGGTATTCACCGCTGATTAGTCGCGAAAACCGAGCGCCACATGCGAGACACTTGTAGAACGACGGCAAAGGCGGATTCGACAGCACTGCCCAGAACATCACGAGTTTGCGTTTGCGGCAGGACGGGCAACGCGAATACATCCAAAGCGGTGTCGTTAGCCACATGATCGCCCAAAAGGGGAGCAGCGTGACCGACAGAAGAAATGTCCCGATCGGTGCGAGTGGAGATCGCGACTCGGATAGGAATTTAAGGGCAACCACACCCATCACGACCAGCACGAAGATCAATGGAATGACTGGACGGGGTGGCTGGGGCGGAGGCCCAGCGACGCCCCAGCCTGCGGCTTCGAGGACTCAGCCACCGCCACCGCCGACTTTCGTGACTGGCCTTGCTGCCTTGATCGCCCGCGCCAAGGTCGCCGTACGATGTAAGCGACGGATCCGCAGGCCGCACCAATTACGGCGCCGAGAATCGAGTGAATGACGACTGCCGTCGCAACCATTTGCAGATCCGCGAAGTCGAACCAACTGAAATACTCGATACGACGAAGCCCCTCACCGAGCTCGATGGCGAGAGCTAACGTCGCGAGAAAAGCGCTGCCTGCCCCCGCGAAAACCGTGGCAAGGAACGATCGTCGACCGACGGCAAGAGCAATCGCGGCTACCATCGCGAGTGACGGCGGCACCAAGTGCGCGGATATCGTCGATGTTAGACTCGGCCATTGGATTACAGCTCGCAATCCGAGAAACACACACACGAGAAAAACGGCAGTGAACAGCGTTTGAAGCGAGTATCGCATCATGACCAGCGGCCCGTCGATAGAATCAGCGGTGCGACAAGTAAGAAAGGAAAGTAACGTAGCATTGGTGCCTAACGATTGACGAGAACGACAAACCGTTGAAACGCTGCGTCCCAGGGGGCTGTGTTTTGCGGGGTGTATTCTTCTACGTCGAAGCTGCGGCGGACGACTTCGCGGGCTTGGGGGATCGAGCCGACGTGGCCGGCGGCGACGGCCTGCATCATGACGTTGCCGATGGCGGTGGCCTCGACAGGGCCGGCCAGCACGCGGCGGTTGGTGGCGTCAGCGGCCATTTGGCTGAGCAACCGGTTCTGCGTGCCGCCGCCGACAATGTGAATCGTGTTGATGCGGCCGCCGAGCAATTCTTCTAACCAGCCGAGCACCAGCCGATAACGCAGCGACAAACTTACC
>JBGTKH010000160.1:0-7125 GCA_041744735.1 Pirellulaceae bacterium
GCCGCCATGAAAAAGACTCCCGACCCCGTTGCGATTGACCTGCCGTGCGACACCGCTTTTCGGTATCCTTGGCGAATGTAGCAGAGAGAAGGCGAAACTCGTGACGCGCATTTTCGAGTGTCAGACGCATGCCGAACCAAATCGAAGAAGCACGCGGCGATGTTGCTGCGGCGCCCGAAAAGGCCGAAACGAACAAGGCCACGGCTAAACAGCGGCGGCCGAATTGGTTGCGGCGGATGTATCAGTGGGTGCTGCATTGGGCCGAGACACCGTACGGCACGCCGGCGCTGTTTGTGATCTCGTTTGCCGAAAGTTCGTTCTTTCCGATCCCGCCCGACGTGCTGCAAATCGCCCTGTCGGCGTCCAAACCGAAGCGGTCGTTTTATTACGCCGCGGTCAGCGCCGTGGCGTCGGTGCTGGGCGCGATCTTTGGCTGGTTCATCGGCTTCGTGCTGTGGAAGTGGGTGGGAGAATTCTTCTATGCGTATGTGCCGGGGGTGACTCACGAAAGCGTGGACTACGTCGGCACGCTGTATCACGACAATGCGTTTCTGGCGATTTTCGGCGCGGCGTTCACTCCGATCCCGTTCAAAGTTTTCACCATCGCGGCGGGCGTGTTTCACGAGTACGTGTCGTTACAGGTGCTGATCGTGGCGTCGGCACTGGGCCGCTCGGCGCGGTTCTTTCTAGTCGCGACCTTCCTCTATTTCTTCGGGCCGAGCGTGCGGACGCTGATCGAAAGGTATTTCGAATGGGCCGCACTGCTCTTTTTCCTGCTGTTGGTAGCGGGATTCGTGGTCATCAAATACGTGCTGCATTAGTGGTCGATCCCTACATCAAAACCCGAAGCGTAAGCGAGGTCCGTGCGCGTCGCTTACGCTTTTTGATGTTGCGCCATTGGACGGATGGTAGCCGAATTCGCCAGAATTTGGACGGTCGTGAGTTGATCTCCAAGACCAAATTCTGGCGAATTCGGCTACAAATTGCTGCTAGCGCAACATCAAAACTTACGCTGCGGGTTTCGATGACAAAGACACCGCTTAGCGATGCTCCAAGCAAAGCTTCGTGAACACGAGTTCCCAAGCCGGAACTTGGAAACCAGAGGAAACGAACGCCTTACCCTGTTTCCTGTCACCTATCACCTATCACCTCCGCAACACGTGCAATCACCGTCACGTCTGCTACAATGGGACCCCGTGTGAACAATGTCACTTGGGCAAGCTGCCCATTGGCTGAACAATACTTGCAGGAAAGGCACAACATGAAACGGCACATTCTTCCGCTACTGATTTGCACGCTGACGCTGACGTTTGGCTTGACGGCCATGGCCGATGACAACGGCGGGTTCAAATCGCTGTTCGACGGCCAGTCGCTGAATGGTTGGGAGGGGAACGAGTCGTTCTGGTCCGTCAAAGAGGGAGCCATCACGGGACAGACGACAGCCGAAAATCCAACGAAGGGAAACACCTTCATCATTTGGAAAGACGGCGAGGTTGGCGATTTCGAGTTGCGGTTGAAGTTCCGCATCGTCGGCGGCAATTCGGGCATTCAGTATCGCAGCAGCGACCTGGGCAACTATGTCGTCGGCGGCTATCAGGCCGACTTCGACTCGGCGGGCGCGTGGACCGGCACGCTATATGAAGAGAAAGGCCGCGGCGTGCTGGCCAAACGCGGCAGCACGGTAGTGATCGGCGAAGACGGCCAGAAGCAAGACGCCGGCACGACGACAGCGGAGAAAGAGATTCTGGAGAGCATTAAGTCGGAAGACTGGAACGAATACACCGTGACCGCCAAGGGGAATCATCTCGTGCAAAAGGTGAACGGCTTGGTGACCATCGACGTTACGGACAACGAAGCCTCGAAGCAAAAGTTCAAGGGCATCCTGGCCCTGCAGCTTCACGCCGGCCCGCCGATGCTGGTGCAGTTCAAGGATATTGAACTCAAGGAACTCAAATAGCGTGGCGTTCGTAGTGACTGCATTCATGCAGTCTGTCTCCGTTTGGCGCGGTTTGGCACAGCCCCGATGAATCGGGGCACTACGAACAGAACGGATACGAGGAGCGAGCCGTTGGATTTCGACGCTACCAGCGATTCGCCTCGGTCATCGTCGCAGTTAAGTGCCGAGCCATTCGCTTCGCAGCGCATCATGCGATTACTGGCAACGGCGCAAGCGTGGTGCTACGTGCTGGCATACGTCGGGTTTGGCTATGTGGCACTTTCGGCGTTGCGGCTGGGCATTACGGTGGCCGTGATTGGGGCGGAAGCGATCGTGTCGCCTGCGTTAATGCTAATCGGCTTGCTGATGGCGCTGGTCCTATACGGCGTTCCTTCCTGGATGCTCTTCCGCTATGCGCAGCGCATTGGCCGGCTGCGCCAGTCCGGCGATCCCGGCCTGTTGCCCGGGGTATTTGCCGCGCAACGACAGTTCTGGATTGCGATCGGTTTGGCGCTGGCTGTCGTTGTTGCCGGTGTGATTTGCGTGATCGGAGTCGATGTTTCCCAGATGACGATGTGAATCTGATGGACCGCGCCGACAATCCCTATGCACCGCCGCAAGTCGTGGATTCGGCCGAAGCCGTGGAAGGACTTGCTGCCAACGCCGATGTACTGGGCGCGCTTGTCGCATCCGAGTTGACCCGGGCACGTCCGTGGATTCGATCCATTGCGTTCTTGTTTCTGTTTTTCGGCGGGCTAATTTTGGCTGGAGTTTTCACGGCGCTGATTGCCAGCGGCGCGGCACTGGCGCCGATGTTGGTCACGACGGGCGTCGTGATTTCCGCTTTCGCGCTGCTGCTGCTGGTTAGCGGCCTGATGCTGCTGAATATCCGTCGCCGGATCAACGAGTACGCACGCAGCCACAGCCCACTTCGATTAGAAAAAGTGCTGCTGGCTCAAAACTCGTTTTGGAAGTTCACGGGAGTCACTGCCGTGATCTTCTTTGCCATCTACTTGCTCGGCGCCGCGTTCTGGGTTGTGACGTTGATTCAGCATTCACTTTAGCCGTGAACCACACGACTTTCGGAGTGCAGCGACTCGTCGCCGCTTTGAGAATTTTGGATCCTCTTGGAATGGACAGCACACCGCAATTGTTACGCGGCATCTCAAATTCCCAAAAGCGGCGACTAGTCACCGCACTCCAAAGCTCTCACTTCTCCACTTTGGCCCAGAACGGATGTTGCCGATCGCCGCGAGTGCGCACGTCGTCCAGCAGGACTGCGGAACTCGGGGCGACGTTGGCGGTGCGGCCGTTGATCAGGATGCGCTGCGAGAAGTCGACCATCTCAGGCGCCAGCCAGATGGTCGTGCGTCCCGCGCCCGAGCGGAGCGTGACGGCGTTGTTCTCCAGCACTCGCCCTTCGCTGAGGATGGGCCGCGTGCCGCTGGGCGGCGGCCAGCTTGCGGGCACCACCATCGCGCTGCTGGGAAAACTATCCAGTTCGGCCCACCAGAAAAAATTGTCCCACGGCCGCATCGAGACAACTTTGAACTCGCGCATGAAAAAGTTCCGCTGATGTAAGTTCATCCACTCGAAGATCCGCTGGATTTCGTCGTAGTAATGCTCGTGGCCGCGGCCTTGATATTCGACCACGACCACGTCGTAGCCGACCTTCGTCAAGTAGCGATCCAGCTCCGGCCCGTTGATCGACTTGCGGCTGCCGTCCATCTCGCCGCACACGAAATACATCGGCACGTCGCGGCCGTTCTCCCAGTAACGCGGAATGTACTTGTCGGACGTGGCCACTATCGGGATCACGCCGGCCCACAGATCGGGATGCGCCAGTGCGATGTCCCACACCGCGTCGCCGCCGATCGAGTGGCCGCTCAGGAACACCTTGTCCGTGTCGATCGAGAACCGGCGGCAGGCGTCGCGCAAACTGCAGGTCACGGCCGCGTGCTCGCGAGCCGAGAATTCGTAATCCCGCTGATGCTCGCGAGTCCACTTCGGTGCGACGACAATATACCCGTGCCGCGTCGCCTGCCCGTAGCGCATCTTGCCTTGTTCGCTGTAGGCCCCAGCCCACCAGTCGATTTGCTGCAATTCCGTGGTCGCCGAACCGTTCAGCGTGAGCACGCACGGGTAACGGCGATACGGATCGTATTCGGGCGGCAATTGCACGTAATATTCAACGTCCGGTTCGCCGGTCAAACCGGGCGTCTTCAATGAATGCAGCCCGGGAATTTCGCCCTCGGGCGAGGGCGTTTCGATGGCCGGCTTCATGTGTGCGATCAGTTTCGACAGATAATTCGGCGTGCTGCCTTCCAAGTTCGTGATCCGAGTCAGCAGCGCGTCGCGCTCGTGTTGGCGCGTGGCTCGCAGATACTCGCGCACCAGATTGCGAACATCGTAGAGTGAGAGTGTGACCGCCAGGTTGTCGGTGCCCGATCCGGTGCCCATCAACCAGCCGCTGATGGCCAGCGACAGTTTTTGCTCGGTGTCCAGTTTTTCGTCGTCCGACAAACGCAGATAGTCGGCCATTCGCGGCAACGTGTTGATGTTCAACTCGGCGGCAATCTCCGCGCGGATCGGTTCGATGCGGGTCTTCAGCTTTTCGTCGGCGATGGCGGCAAGATGTGTTTCCAGCAGCTTCAATGTCTTCTCGCCCTGCTGCTTGACCGTGCCGTATTCGGCCAGCAGATCGCGGACTTTCAGCAGCGTCTCGCCCGCGACACCGTCGGCCGGAAAACTGGCCAGCATGTTAAACGCCAGCCCGTGCTGGACGCCGGCGCGTCGCAATTCGATTTCCTTGATCAGCCGCTGAGCTTCCATCTGCCGCAGCGTTTTGATCTGCGTTTGTAAGTCAGCCAGTTCCGGGAAGTCCTTGAGCACGGCTTGCAGTTCGAGCCGCGCGTCGTCGAAACGTTCCGACTGGATGTACAGATTTACGATGTCCAGCCGCCGGATCGGATTGCCGGTTTGTTGCTGCAGCTCCAATTGCTTCATCAGAATCTTGCTGAGCGTGTCGCGGGGAATGGAACTGGTCGCGACTCGCATGTCCCAAACATAAGGCGTGCGGCCCTGCAGACCTTGGACCCGGCAATACGTGGGTGTGATTTCGGTGATGCCCTGCACCACGTCGATCTGTCCCAGCGGTGTGTTGAACGAGAAGATGCGGCGGCCCCACTCGTCCCACGGCGTAATGCGAATGATGGGCCCCACGCCCGCGACGCGGCGCCCGCCTTCAGCCACCCGCTGCTCGACCTTGATGCGCACCTGATTGCTACCGACACTGGCGGCCACCGCGGCGACTTGCTTGCTCGGCACAAACGTGCGCCGCAGGTCATCGTCGATGAGCACAATCTGCGTGACCTTGACTTCGCCGGCCGTTGGGTTGGGATTCAGCGGATTCTCGGCCAGCGACGAAATCTTTCCCAACCGGCCTTCCAGTTGCCAGCCAAAGTTGAGCGTGACGACTTCGGCCCACGCGGCTTGAACACCAAGCATTGCGGCAAGTCCGGCAATCACGAGCCGAACAAGAGATGCGCTCGCGACCGTGCGATATCGTCGATTCATGACAGTTCCTCTCTGTTCGCGTCGGTAACCTCATTGTGACCGAACGGATGGATTAGTCAACGAATCGGAGCCGGCGCACAGGGCGATTCATTTGTTGAAGCTGCGTAAGCTGTACGACGGGCCTCCGAGGCGCCTCCGAGGCCGTCGACAAACCACAATTGCCAATCGACGGGCTCGGAGGCCCGTCGTACGCGTCAAGAAATAAATCCCCGGCCCCAAGCGCCGCGCACCGCCCATCCATTGACAGCCTACCCAAAACCCGCGAAATTGGCGACTTTGGGCAAACTTTTACGAGCGAAACAGTGGTGCCACGACGAATTCTGGTTTTACTGGTCTACGGCCTGCCGATCCTGATCGTCGCGTTCGCCGTGTTGATGGGAGGAGGTATGCTGGCCCAAGCACTCGGTGATACCGTGGGTGCGCGGGTTCTGCAGTGGGTGGCTGTTGCGTGCCTGATGCTGATTGTGACCGACTTGGTGCTGCTGGTCGGAGCGCTGGGGATCAACTCACTTGTCAAAGCCGAAGAACCGCGCGACGAATCGTAACCCGAAGCGTTAGTTTTGAAGTTGCGCGTTTCAATTGATGGTAGCCGAATTCGCCAGAATTTGGACGGTCTTGTGTTGAACTCGAAAACCAAATTCTGGCGAATTCGGCTACAAATTGATGCTAGCGCAACTTCAAAAAGCGTTAGCGAGGGCAGGCAAGAGGCCCTCGCTAACGCTTCGGGTTACGAAGTCAACAGCCCGGCGCGTAACACAGCCCGGCGCGTAACAACTGGCTCATCCCGCTGGCTTCTGATAGCCTAGAGATTGACACGGTTTCGATTGTCACCACTGGCGATTCTCCCTCGCGTTTATGCCGATCAAATTTGCGTGCCAGCACTGCGATCAGGTCCTGAGCGTCAGTTCGACCAAGGTCGGCAAACGCGCCAAGTGTCCCAAGTGCCAACAACCGATCCGTGTGCCGACCGCCGAAGTCGCCGCCGAATCGATGGCTCGCCGCAAGAAGGCCGCGCCGGCCGGTGCCGAGGAGGGCGCCGCGGACGATCCGTTTTCGCAGTTCGTCGTGTACGAAGATTCCGAGATCGTATACGAAACCGACGAACCCGAAGCCCGCACGAGCGAAGATCTGACCGTTGACCCCAACAGAATCTCCGTGCCGCGCAGCGTGCTGTACGCGCAAGGGATTTTGCTCGGCGTTGTCGCGCTCGTCTGCTTTGTATTCGGAGTGATCGTGGGGGCGAGCACGGCGGGTGTCGGTGAGGTTGACGACGGCGTACCGACTCCGTGCGTGATTACTGGCCAAGTTTTTTATAAAGGCGGCGGCGACATGAACATGCCGGACGCGGGCGCGGTGCTGATTGCCGTGCCGCAGAATCTGGCGCTCTCCGAGAAAGCCGACATCGCGGGCCTCGGCCCCAGCGACCCACTGCCCGAAGAGACTCATCCTTCGGTGCTGGCGATTCAGAACATCGGCGGCAGCTACGCACGCGCGGACGAGAACGGCCAATACAAACTGCGTGTGGCGGACGTGGGAGACTATTTTATCTTGGTGTTGTCGAACAACGCCCAGCGGCCCGCGTCCACGGAACTGAGCAAAACCGATCTGGCCCA
>JBGTKH010000161.1:0-6678 GCA_041744735.1 Pirellulaceae bacterium
GTCAGCGTGCTGTTTCAGCTCAATAAAATGACGCCCGAAGAGGCTGAGGCGGAAATTAAAAAGTTGGTTGGGCCTCAGGGGTCGGTCGTGGTGCTTTCGCGGGCCAAACAAGTTTTTGTGACGGAAACTGCGGGCAAGCTGCGGACGATCCGCTTCGACAACGTCGGTCTGAACATGGAAGGGCGCTGGCTGGTGCGGGACCTGAACTTCGAGATCCCCAGCGGCAAGCTGACGGCCATCATCGGACAGAGCGGCGCCGGCAAGACCACGATCTTTCATTTGCTGCTAAGGTTGATGGAGCCCACGTGCGGGACGATTTGGATCGGCGACCGACCGCTGGCTGCGTTGGACGAACAAGAATTGCGGAAGCTGCTGGGCTTCATTCCTCAGAACCCGTTCATCTTCAACCAGTCGATCCGCGAGAACCTGCAGTTGGCATTGCCCGACGACCAAGGCGAAGCGGCCGTGCTGCGGGCGGTCGAGATGTCGCAGCTCGGCGACGTGATCCGCAACCGCGCGGCGGAAGGCGGATTGGATTCCGGCGCCGGCTTTATGGGTATGCGGCTGTCTGCCGGCGAACGGCAACGGGTCGCCTTGGGCAGGTTGATTATCCAGGACCCGCACGTTATCGTGTGCGACGAGTACACGGCCAACATCGACGTCAGAACGGCGGCTCTGATTGAAGAGATGATGCGGACTCATTTTGCCGGCCGCACGCGGATTGTCATCACACACGAGTTGTACACGATCAAGGGCGCCGATCACATCGTGGTGTTGGAACGCGGCCGAGTCGACGCCGCCGGCACGCACGACCAACTGCTGACACAAGACGGACTGTATCGCAACCTTTGGGAATCGCAGAAGCTTTAACCGTTGGAACTACAAAGTCCAGGAGAGAGTTGCCTTGAGCCGAAGTAAGTCTCCTTACGGCGTCGGACTGGCATATCGCATCGCATTGCACGATGAGATTCTCAAGCGCGAGTCTGAGATCGATCTGCTTGAAATCCCAACGGAGGATTACCTCGTGCGGCAGAGGCGCGTTTGGACCGATCCGGACGGCCGGCGATTGCGGACGATGATGGACCGCTTTCCTTGCGTGGCGCACGGGATCAGTTTGTCGTTGGGTTCGGTCGAGCCGCTGGATGCGGCCTACGTCGAGGGCACGCGGCGGTTTGTCGACGAAGCGGGCATCGAGGTCTTCAGCGAACATCTGGCCTATCATCGGCTCGACGGGCTGGACCTGACCATTTTCCTGTGCATGCCGTTCGACGACCTGTCGCTGGATTGGATCGCGCAAAACTATCGCGCCGCCAGCGCCGCCATCGGCCGCCCCATTGCGTTGGAAAACGTCAGCTATAACTTTCCCGTGCCCGGCGGCGGCTACACCGAGCCGGAATTTCTCGCCGCTGTGCTGGAACGAACGGGCGGCACGCTGTTGTTGGACGTGACGAACGTGTTCAACAACTGCACTAACCACGGCAGCGACCCCTACGAATACATCCGCCGGCTGCCGGGCGACCGCATCAGTCAGATGCACTTGGCCGGCGGACACTATGACGATGGATTCCTGATCGACAGTCACAGCTATCCGGTCATGGACGAAGTTTGGGATTTGTACGAGGCAGCCCTGCGGCACACGGCGGCGAACATTGTGATCGTCGAGCGAGACGAGAATTTCAAACCGTACAAAGCGTTGTTCGACGACGTGCGCCGGGCGCGAGAGTTGTTCTTCCGGCACCGCCCGAGCCGCGCGCCGCAGTCGCCAACGATAGAAGTGTCAGCCGGTTCGAATGGGAACGAGCAGACTGCCGATCCGCTCGCACCCGAGTTCGCCAACCTGCGAAATTTTCAGCGGGCTGTGCTGCGTGCGATCACCGACAGCGAGTTTGCTCGGCAGGCGGCCAGCGATCCCGAAGTTGTGCGGCGCGAATATCCGCTGGACGATCAATGGCTGAGCCGCTGGAGCGGCTTGCCGCGCCCGGCGCTCGACCGGCTGGCACGGCGCTGGCAATGGTTTCAACGCGAGGATCAAAAGGCCCTGAACGAATACCGCCGTATCGAATGGCGCCAGTGGGCGCAGTGGCTAAGCGGCTCGTAGGTTCTTTCGCCGCGGCGTGCGCTGGTCGTAGGATGGACGCCCTCGTCCGTCCACAACAGAAAGACGGACGCGGGCGTCCATCGTACTTTGATTGCGGCTAAGAATGAGGAGCTTGGCAATGGCATCGGCGAATCAATCCGCGGACTGGCCGGCTTTGGCGGAGATGATGTCGGACCGCTTTGGCCGTCTTATCGAACGGGTGCTGGACAATCTGCGCGAGCTGCTGGCCGCCGCGCGGCCGCTGGTTAACTGCGCCGAGTCGGCGCTATTGGTGCCAAATGCAAAAGGAACGCATTTGCGGTTTCTCGTGTCGGTCAATTCCAAACCCGGCGTGGCGGAGATCGTCATGCAGATGTCGGTGCCTTGCGACCGCAGCATCGCGGGCTGTGTGTTCAGCACCGGGCAGTTGATCGCCATGGCCAACCCGGACGATTTTTACCAGGAGGTCGATCAAAAGACCGGCTTAAAAACCAGCGAGTATCTCGTCACGCCCGTGGTCGACGGCGAGGAAATTCTGGGCGTAGCAACGTTCGTGAACCGGCCGGAGGGTCAGCCGCGGGAGCCGTTCAATCAGCGCGAGATTGAATGCAGCGTGCGCGTCGCCGACTTGGCTGTCGCCGGGCTGCGATTCTATCGCCGCATGCTGCTGCAACAAAAGCTGTTCGAGTCCGACTTGCATCGCGCCACGCAGCGATTCGCGGGCGGCGCGGCCGCGGCCAACACGTCGCTCGATGATGCAACTCAGATTCAAGACCAATCACCACTGGCCCGTGTGATCATGGACTTGGAAAAGATGTCGCCGCCCGACCAAGAGCTGGCCGCCGATTTGTTAGGCGTGCTCGCGTCTCACGCGCGCGGCAATGCGATGAATTGGTAGGCTCTCGCCTTTGGAGTGTGGCGATTTATCGCCGCTTTTGGACTTTTCGAGGAACTCGCATGATTGATGTCGAAGAGCTGTTTGACGTCGAGCGGCTGTGGCAAGTTGCCAGGGAAGGTACGGGGCGCGGGGTGAAGGTCGCGATTGTCGACACGGGTGTCGATGCCGAGCACCCGGCACTGGAAGGCGCCGTGAAGAGTTCGCACGAAGTAGCGTTTCGCGGCCGCGAGTTGGTTTGTCAGCCATCGACCGACGGCGATCCTGTGGGACATGGCACGGCCTGCGCCGGCATTATTCACAGCTTGGCACCCGAAGCCGAACTGCACAGCCTGCGCGTGATCGGCCACAACGCCGCCGGTTCGTTGGAACAACTTCTATTCGGACTCAAGTGGGCCATCGATCAAGACATGCACGTGATCAATCTCAGTCTGGGGACGGTGCAACGGCGGATGAACACCGCGTTGCACGATTTGGTCGATCGGGCCTATTTCAAATCGCAGATTGTCGTCACGGCCGCGAACAACCAGCAACACGTGAGCTTCCCGGCGCACTTCGCGTCGTTGATCGCCGTGGACAATCAGTCGTTCGAGGACCCGCTGACGATCCACTATCACCTGGGCCAGCCCATCGAAATTGCCGCGCACGGCATCTACGTCAAAGCGCCCAGCCCCGGCGGCAAATTCCGCTGGTACACCGGCACCAGCTTCGCGTGCCCGCACGTCACCGGCCTCGTCGCCCGCCTGGTATCACAAATCTCCGGCCTCACGCCATTTCAAATCAAGCCGCTGCTGTGGTGCCTGCGAGCCAATCGGGTATCCGGCGGTGGCCTCGAAACCGGGGCGATTACAAACTAGTGCTTTGTCAAAGCTAGAAATTAGGATGCCGTGTTTTGTGGCGTAAGCTTCCAGCTTGCGATCGACGAGGCGAAGACGTCGGCAAGCAGGATGCTTACCCCACTTTCTAACTTTGACAAAGCACTAGCCCGGCGGAACGACAGCGATGGCGAACGACGGGTGGGTAGTGATTCGGTTTGTAGGTTGGACGCCCTCGTCCGAACGGGAAACATCGGACGGACGAGGGCGTCCATCCTACGAATACATCGAATGGTATCACTACCGACGGGCGTTTGCATTTCCAACAACCGCGGAGTATGTTGACGGCTGGCGACGACCTTTTCTTCAGGACGCGCGGCATGAGATTCGGCGTCAGCATCAAAACAACCGTGTTGATTACCGCGTTGGTTTGTGCGGTGGCTTGGCTATCGCCGCGCCAACTGGTCAGCACGTCGAAGACGATTGTGCTCAACCACGAGATCGTCGACTTGGCGGACGAAGCCAAACTGCGCGGATGGGAACTGCTCGATCAAATCAACGCCTTGCGCGAGGACATGCTGCGGCTGGGAGCGAGCCCGGAACTTAGGAAACTTTGGCAGTCGAGCGCCGCTGGCGACGAACTTGCGGACACATTCACAACTACGTGCCGCGAACTGTGCGGGCAACGGAAGAACTACCTTCAGTTTGCAGTGCTGGACGTTCGTGGCCCGGACGACTTTCGGCCGCTCGTGGCATCGCCGATCCGCGAGCCGCAACTTGCCAACGGGGAACTGCAGTCGGGCGTAGCCTTTCGACGCTTTCTCGACGATCTCACCCATCCCGTTTCGTCCGACGCGACGCCCATTTTTATTTCCGACTTGCAGCGCATCGACGTCGCGCGCACGGCAGGAGAAGAAGCGGGAGAAGCGCCGCACGTTCTCTGGGCCGGCGTCAAACTGGACCGCGGCGATTCGGCCGACGGCGCGGGCGGCAACCGCGTGCTGACGGTCGCGATGCGACTCGACGTCTCCACGTTGTTGCAATCGGAGCGGCACTTGTCCTTTCTGGTCAACGAGCGCGGCGAGTTCTTGCTGCATCCGGAAGCTCGCCAGCCGGGCATGTCCGACCGCGCGGTTGATCGTGAGGAATTGTTCCTAGAGCGCGACGTTTTGAAAAAGGGATTCGATGACTTAGAAAAAGAGAAGAATGCCTTAAAGAAAGAGGAGTCTGAGCGACTTATAAAGCAAGGGGAGCCAGCGGGAACAGAGGCCGAGAAGACGGCAGATCGACCCGGCAGCGGCGGCTATCAAGGCCCTCGGATCGTGTCGGGCTACACGCCAAAAGAGACCATTGAACTGGCGCATCACTATTTCTTTTTCAAAAGCCGGCCGCTAGGCAACCTGCCGTTGCAGCCGCGGTTGGCCGCGAATTTGGATTTGAAGGATCTGAGCAAGGCATATGAGGGCACGTCCAAGCGTGTGGGCAGTCTCTACAGCTCGGACAATTACGTGCAGGTTCGCGGCGGCAGTCTAAAGGAAGTCGCCGAACTGCAAGAGGTGGTCAAGAAGGTGGTCAAGGATAATACCGGCGCCGACCTGATCTGGCCCGCTCGGCCGGTAGAGTGCAAATCGTGCAACATCCATTTCTTGCGGCTGCCGATCGAATCGGCACTGGGCACGCGGCAATGGGGCCTGGCACATGCCGTTTGCCGCGAAGAATTGGCCGCGGATGTCGACGAAGAAATGCGGGCTTTGACCTGGCAGGCGGGCCTGCTGGCGATTATCGCCGGAGTGGTGGCCTTTGTTGGCTCGCTGATTTTCGTCCGGCCGTTGCTGCGGATCGCGGCTGCCGCCGAATCGGTGGCCCAGGCCGACTTTACTGCCCAAGCCACCAATGACGGCTGGCGCGCAGAGATTCTCAGCATCGCGGCCACGTTGCCTGTGAATAAGCGCGACGAGATCGGCATGTTGGCGAAAGCCTTCCAGAACATGATCATGGAAGTGCTCAAAGGCCACCAGCGACTTCGCGACGCCAACGCGGATTTGGATCGCCGCGTGAAAGAACGGACAACGGAGTTGGAGCAGGCCAATACCGAATTAAAGGCGGCCCGCGACAAGGCGCAGGAACTGACCAGCGCCAAGGACGCGTTTCTGGCCAGTGTCAGCCACGAACTGCGCAACCCGCTGAACCAGGTCTCGGGCTTCTGCCAGCTTCTGGAACTGACCGATCTGGACGACGAGCAACGCGCCGACTTGCAAAAAATTAGCGGCGCGGGCGGCCAACTGCTGATGTTGATCAACGACATTCTGGATTACCAGAAGATCGTCATGGGCGGCATCACGCTGGAGTTGGAAGACGTCACGGTCAGCGAATTGCTGGACGAAATTCGCGACGCGATGGAGCTGCCGGCCCGTGACAACAATTCACAGCTTGTGATTCACTGCGACCCGCAAGTCGGCACGTTGTACGCTGACAAGCAGCGTGTGCGACAAGTGCTGTTGAACTTGGTCGGCAACGCCTGCAAGTTCACCGAAAATGGCACGGTCAGCATTAGCGCCGAGCGCGTGCACGACAACGGCCACGAGTCGATCGTGTTTGAGGTGGCCGACACGGGACGCGGGATGACGCGGGAAGAGCAGGCCAAACTATTCACGCCGTTCACCAAGCTGGCGGCCCGGCAAGGCAATCGCACGGGCACGGGACTCGGCCTGGTCATCTCCAAAGGTTTCTGCGAGATGATGCACGGCCAGATCGGCCTGCAGAGCGAATACGGCAAAGGTTCGACGTTCACCGTCCGCTTGCCGGCCGACACGACGGTGCGGCCCACCGGCTTGGCGGAAAGCACTTCGGATACCGTCAGCGTAAAGCCAAAGGGCAGCGTGCGTCACGTG
>JBGTKH010000162.1:0-5270 GCA_041744735.1 Pirellulaceae bacterium
TCTTTTTCATGTCGGCGGAATACGGTTTCGTTATCGCCGAGCGTGTCGCCGCCGACATGAAAAAGACTCCCGACCCCGTTACGTAAGTTCCTTCTCGATTCGAGCCAACTGCGTTTCAATCCGTTGATCGATTTCGCCGAATTCGGTGGACACGCGGCAGCCACCGGGGCCGACGGTGGCGTCGGCGACGATGTCGGTGGGTGCGAGCTTGCCGATCTCCGACGCCAATTTCTTGACTTGCTCGCCCAGTGTCTGATGATCTTTCGGGTTCAGGTGCAGCTTGACGCGGTTGCTTCCTGCGGCAAGTTCCAACGCCTCGCGGACGAGCTGCAACGTGATCTCCGGCGAGTGGTTTAACTCGCGCCGCACCAACCGCGCGGCGATCGCCACCGACAGCCGCACCGCGTTCTCCTCCCAGCGCTGCACCCAGGCTTGCTTGGCCTGGTGAATTCCCTCGATGGCTTGCTGGATCGCCGGCAGCAGCGTCTTCAGTTGTTTGTCGAGTTCCACCAGCAGCGTCCGCTGTGCCACTTGCACGGCCGCTTGATGACCTTGTTCTTCCGCCTGCCGACGAACTTGAGCGGCTTCTTCCTGCGCCTGCGCCACGATCTGAGCCGCCTGCCGCCGCACGTTTTCGAGATACGCGTTGGCGCGGTCCGACATGTCGTGGAAGTTAAACGCCGCGCTCTGCACGCCGCGGTCGCCGCTCTTCGTCCCGTTAGCTTTGATGATTCCGGCCATGTGTTTGTTCGATGACTTCGTCGTTTAACCCGTAGCCGCAGGCGAGGAAGTCTGCTAACCCGTAGCCGCAGGCGAGGAAGTCTGCTAACCCGTAGCCGCAGGCGAGGAAGTCTGCGGCGGCTGGCTCGGCGGTTGTTTGTACGCCCTCGCCTGCGGCTACGGGTTAAACGACTGGCCTCCACATAAACGTGACAACACTCTTCTTCGATCCATTACGATGCCGCCATCGCCACGCGCCTCTTGGCCGGCAATCGGATTTCACCGCGCCCAGCCAATTCTCCGGCCAGTTGAGCAATCTGCTGTTGAGCCTGATCGACGTCGCTCAGCCGTAACGGGCCTTGCTGTTGGATCTGACGGCGCAACGACTTGGCTTCTCGCGACGGCAATTGTCTGAGCAGCCGATCGATCAGTTCTCGCGATGCACCGGTCAGTGCCAACAGCGTCACTCGTGCGTCGGCTGCCCGCAACAATGTGGCCAGCGAGCCGTTGTCAAACTCCACTAAGTCGTCGAATTCGACGAGGTCGTGCATTGGCCGTTCAACGTCCGCAACATCGCTCGCTTCATCCAACATCGTTTCGGATTGCTTCGTGAGTTCGTGCTCCGCGAGTTCGTCAGTGATCTCTGCATCTGGCTCTCGAACGTTCTCCCACGATCGGGAGAACACGGGGTCCGCGGCTGAAGTCTTCGTCGAGGCGTTGCTCTTCCCGCTGCGGCCGGCGTGTCCAAGCTGAACGGCCAGGTGTCCGTCGCGTAGTGCCAAGTTGGCCAGCATGTCTTTGCGATCCGCGATTCCGGCCGCGGCCAAAATGGCGCTGACGGCGGCGACGCCCGCCGAGCGACGCTGGACGACGCGCGTTTGGTCGGTTAGCAGCGACGCCAATTCGTGTTCGATTTCGCGAATGATCTCGGGGCTCGTTTCATCCAACTCCACCAACCGCCGCAAGACTTCGGTCTGTAGCACCGCGGGCAATCGCGTCAAAACATCCGCGGCCCGTTCCGCTGGCAGATGCGAAACGACAACGGCGATTGTCTGGGGATGCTCGCGCAGCAAGAAGTTCGCCAGCGACTCGGTCCCCGCCTCATGCAGAAAGCGAAATGGCGGCTTATCTTCCACTACCGCGCGTCCCTCATCGGATGCCGCTACGGCCGCGTGGGTTGTGGCGAACTTAGAGGCCAGCGCCCCGTCCAACTCGATTCCGTCATCTTGGTTTTTGCCAGCGGCTGGGCCGCGCATGAATTCCTCGATCACCCGCGCTTGTTCCGCCGGAGAAATCTCACCCAGTTGCATCACCGCGTTGCGCACACGAGCGGCCTGATCGGGTCCCATTTGGTCCAACAACACGTCGGCGCTGCGTTGATCGAGACTGGCGACCAGAATCGCGGCCTTGCGTAGCGTGTCTTTCGATGCGTTCGCGGTCGTTTTCATGCCATGCCTCGCCGTTACGCGGCGTCGCCGATCCAGTTGCGCAGCACGTTGGCCGCGGCGTCGGGATCTTCTTTGACTAACTCTTGCAACTCGTCGCGCAGATTCGGCCCCTTGACGCGGAAACGTCGCTTCAGCGAACCCGCAATTGCAACATCCTCGGTGTCAGGTTCGTCGTCGTCCGGAATCGCCGAAGCGGATGGAACATGGAAATCGGCAGCAGGCGGTGGATTCGAAGGCACGGCGCGCAACATGCCGCGCAGCATCCACAAGCTCACCAATCCGACGAGCGTCATGCCAATGGTTTGCCAGTGGCTGCCGAGCCACGTGGTTGCCTTCTGGACGGTGGTGGGTGTCAGATCGACGTCGGTCGCCAAGTCATAGTCCGTGGTCACGGTGACCAACGAAGCCGGGTCGTCAGCGGGAGTTCCCTTTGGCAACAATGCCACGACGATGTCCGTGATCTTGGTCCGCGTTTCCGTTTCGATCCGAGCCAGTTCGCCGGAATCCGGCTGTTTGGGCTCTTCGCCTTTCGCGGCGGGGTTGCGTTCTCGCCAGACCTTGACGTAGTAACTGTTGGGAACGCCGATCGAGGCCGTGACGCGCTTTGGCAACAACCCCGTCTTGCTGCTGACGACGCTGGTGGTGGTCGTGACCGCTTCCACTTTCGACTGCGTTTCATCGACTTGCGATTGCGTGCCCGCCGACGTGCTGACCACCTGCGCCGTGTTGTTCACACCGTTGGCCGCGGCCCCGGGACGGCCGCCGTTGGACGTTCCGCTGGTCGTCGAATTCTTCGTCGTCTCCGCCGACGAGACCGTGACGGTCTTCGGGTCGTACTCCAGCCGGTTCTCCGCACGGTTCAGTTCCGGGTCCAATTCCACATTCACGCCAACGACGATGCCAGGATATTTTGCCAACCGCCGCAGGATCTCGTTGCGCCAAGAGTCTTCATACATTTTTTTATGCGAGGCGTAAGCGCTTTCCGAGGCACTCGGTTGCATGCCGTCGCCACTGCCGGAAAAGGTCTTCGTTGCGTTGAGATCAGTTACCGTGACGTTCTCGCGCTTCAGCCCCGCGATCGACGCTGCGACCGTGTTGCGGATCGCCTTTACTTGTTCGTCGTCCAGATGTTGATTGCCGACGGCCTTGACCGCCACCATGGCGCTCTTGTCGCCGCTGCGGTTGAATGCTGACTGGCCGACTTCATCGAATTGCACGGTGGCGACCTCGATACCGTGCATCCGCGAGATGACCAGCGACAGGTCCTTTTGCTTGGCGTTTTTGAGCTTTTCTTCGCGCTGCCGCTGCGACTCGAAGACATTGCTGTTACTGGTTGCTTCAGTCGTATGAGACAGAAACTCGTCGGGCAGCGAGTTGCTGTCGGCCAGCGCTGCTAGGTACGCGAATTTCTGCCCATGCGGAACGCGGATCCGATTGCCGACGATTTCTGAACTCTTCAGCCCCGCCTTGGCAAAGGCCGTTTCCATCGATGCCATTTCGCTATGAGAGAATTCGCGGCCGCCCAGCAGGTACTCTTCGCCGCCGATCGTCCGATAGTGAAATAAATAGGCGAGGCTGACCACAACGACGACCAATAACAGCGCCGCAGTGATCCGCGCGCCGGGCGTCATCGACCGGAACAGGTCAGCCAACTGTGAATAGGCTTTGTTCAGAACGTCCATCCGTGGAGCTCCCGCCTAAGACTCGCCTAAATCCTGATATCTTTAACTTCTTGATAGGCTTGCACTAACTTATTACGAATCTGCATCATCATCCGAAATGACAAGTCGGCCTTTTGCACCGCCGTCAGCACTTCCGCCGGATTCACATCGCCGCCCGTCACGAGTTGTTTCACGGCAGCATCCGCGTTGCGCTGCATGGAGTTGACATGATCGAGCGCTTCGAGCAACAGGTTCTTAAACGGTTCGCTGCCCTGCGCGGCTTTGCCCAGCCCGTTTGCTGGCTGCAAGGCGGCGGGAGCGATATTTGGGCCTGTGATTGGTTGCATAATGTCTTGCGGTTACTTGTAGGACGGATTGCCAATCCGTCCGTCCTGTGTTCGGACGGATTAGGCAATGCATCCTGTGTTCGGACGGATTAGGCAATCCGTCCTACGGTTCGAATGATTACGCCAAAATCCTCAGCGTCTGCTGTCCTAGACTTTTGGTCACTTCCATCACGCCGATGTTCGCTTCATACGCGCGGGTGGCTTCCAGGGCATCGACGAATTCAGCGGTCATGTTTACGTTCGGATAAGCCACATAGCCGCGCTGGTCGGCCAGCGGATGGCCGGGCTGATACTTGTAGCGCGGCTCGATTGTTTCCGTCTCGACACTGCTGACTTTCACGCCCACCGCGCCGTGCGATGTCTTCATGTCTTCGTCGGCTTGAAAGACCACGTAGCGAGCCTTATACGGCTCGACCTGGCCATTCTCATTGCGCGCCGACGACATATTCGCCAGATTGCTCGAAATCGCGTCCAGCCGCACGCGCTGTGCGACCAAAGCACTGGTACTGATGTCGAGTGCGGAAATCATGAAACGTTCCTTTGGTCATTTGTCATTTGTGAATGGCCGATTCCAGCATCTTACAAATGACTAATGACATTCTCTAAACCCGTTCGCTTACGGCTGTTTGCAGTAAACGAAACTGATTACTAATGATCGTGATCGCCATGTTGTACATCATTTGATTTTTGGTGAGTTCAGTGACCTGTTGTTCTAGGGCTACGTCACTGCCGTCGTGGAATAGGATGTTTTTCATCGACTCACGCACCTCGTGCATGGCGTCACTGGGGTCGTCAGCGACCATGCCTTCGGAAACGTGGTGGCTCGGTGTATGTCGCGATTCGATTGCTTCCTTCAGCCGTTGCTGAAACGTTTCCACAGACAGGTCGCGAACGCGGTAGCCGGGCGTGTCGATGTTGGCGATGTTGCCGGCCAGTATACCGTGACGAGCCTGAGCGAAATTCAGCACCTCCCGCAAAGCAGGGATCGTCGTCGAGTTGAAAATGTCCGGATACATCTGACCGAAGTATTCCTCGCACCCGCCGGTGCCAGCCTAGTGCTCCGTCTCGCGTAAACTGATGGGTGTAGCCGAACT
>JBGTKH010000163.1:0-9008 GCA_041744735.1 Pirellulaceae bacterium
CGCGATTATGTGCTGGTGGCGTTCGGCGGCGCCGCGCCGCAGCACGCCTGCGCCGTCGCGCGCGAGCTGGGCATTCGCCAAATCCTGAACCATCCCGACGCCGGCATTTTGAGCGCCTACGGCATCGGCATGGCCGACGTCGTGCGGCATCGGGCCGAGGGCGTATATCAGCCGTACAGCGATTCGGCCGTTGCAGAATTGGCTGGAGTCTTTCAGCGGCTAACCGACGAAACGCGGCAAGAGGTGCTCGATGAGGTTGGCGTGCCTGGGGCTGACAGCCCCAGCCACCCGGCGCAAATCGAAGTCATCCGTTCGCTCGATCTGCGCTACCGCGGCTTCGACGCCTATCTGACGATCGCTTGGCCGCCCGACGGCAACTATGCGGACTCGTACGTCGCCGAGCACGCGCGGCTGTACGGCTACACGCACGAAAACCGTCCGCTGGAAATTGTGGCGGCTCGCGTCGAAGTGATCGGCCGATCAGGAACGCAACTTGTGGCGTCTCATCGTGTAGAGACCAGCTCGCCCGAGCCGGCAGCGACCGTGACGGCATACTTCGACGCTCAACAGCACGAGACGAACGTTTTCAACCGCGCATCGCTGCAACCAGGCGCTGTGATCGCGGGTCCGGCAATTGTTGTGGAGAGTAATTCGACGACGATCGTCGACCCCGATTGGCAGGCCGCGATGCTAAGCGGCGGCGAGTTGCTTTTGGACTTGGTTACAGGCGTACGGCCTGCGGCCGAACGACAAGCTGGAAGCTCGTCGCCACATACGCAGGCCGATCCGGTGATGTTGGAGATTTTCAACAATCAGTTCGCCGGCATCGCCGAGCAGATGGGGATCACGCTGCGGAACACATCGAGCAGCGTAAACGTGAAAGAACGGCTCGACTTTAGTTGCGCGCTGTTCACCCCGAGCGGCGATCTGGTCGTGAACGCGCCGCACATTCCCGTGCACTTGGGCGCGATGGGCGAAACGGTGCGGCGGATCATTGCGGACAATCCGGACATGCAACCAGGCGACGTCTTCGTGACCAACGACCCATACCGCGGCGGTTCGCACTTGCCGGACATCACCGTCGTGACGCCGGTCTTTATTTTGGAGTGCGGCGACTCGTCGCCGCTTTTAGATATTTCAGATATTGTCGACGACCGCGAAACGCATCGCGGCGACAAGTCGCCGCACTCCAAAGGGCGATTGCTGTTCTTCACGGCGAGCCGCGCGCATCATGCGGAGATTGGCGGCATCACGCCGGGCTCGATGCCGCCGTTCTCAAAGAATCTGGCGGAAGAGGGCGTGCTGATCCGCAATTTCAAGGTTGTCGCGGCGGGGCGTTCGCGAACCGATGAGTTGCGAGATCTGTTGCTGACGGCTCCGTATCCCACGCGCAACGTGCACGACAATTTGGCCGACATCGCCGCTCAGATCGCCGCCAACAATCAAGGTGCCCGCGATCTGCTGCGGCTGGTCGATCGCTACACGCTGCCGGTCGTCGAAGCCTACATGCGGCATATTCAAGACGCGGCCGAGCAGAAGATGCGAGCCGCACTGGCTCAACTGTCGCCGGGCCGCCGCGAGTTTGTCGATCATTTGGACGACGGCTCGCCGATCTGCGTGGCGCTCACCGTCAACGGCGACTCGGCCGTGATTGATTTCACCGGCACCGGTCCGGTGCTGCCGGGCAATCTGAATGCCAACCGAGCGATCGTCACGGCGGCGGTGATGTACTGCATGCGCTGCTTGATCGCCGAAGGCATTCCGCTGAACCAAGGCGTGCTGGCGCCCATCGAGATCATCCTGCCGGAATGTCTGCTGAATCCGCCCGAACGCCCGCGGCCGGAAGACTGCCCGGCGGTCGTCGGCGGCAACGTCGAAACGTCACAGCGCGTGGTCGATACGCTGCTCGGTGCGCTCGGCATCGCTGCTGCCAGTCAAGGCACGATGAACAACGTGCTGTTTGGCGACAAAACGTTCGGCTACTACGAAACGATCTGCGGCGGCTCCGGCGCGACCGCAGAATCGGGCGGAGCCGACGCCGTGCACACGCACATGACCAACACGCGGCTGACCGATCCCGAAGTCCTCGAGCAGCGTTATCCCGTGCGCGTGCAAGAGTTCTCGATCCGTCGTGGCTCCGGCGGACAAGGAAACCATCGCGGCGGCGACGGCGTTACGCGCCGTTTGGAATTCCTGCGCGACTTGGAAGTATCCCTCGTCTCGCAGCGCCGCGGCCCTTACCCGCCCTATGGTCTCGCAGGCGGCCAGCCGGGCGCTCTCGGACAATACATGCTGACGCGGGCCGACGGCACTCACCAAAAACTCGCCGGCATCGCCCACTTCACCGCCCGCCGCGGCGACGTTCTCACCATCGAAACACCCGGCGGCGGCGGATTTGGAAAGGTAGGTATCAAGTAGAGTCAGCCGCGGGAGTCTATACTGACGTAGGAGGTTCTGACCGTGAATCAGCACGTTTCACCGGACGACAAAGGCTGGGTTGAACACTGGCGGCGTGTCGGTCCCATCTTGGAAGCTGTCCGTCGCGACGAACTCAAGGCGTTCCGGTACGAGGACCACATCGACATCATCGACGCATTGCTCGATATCGCCATTCGTTTAGGCCCGCCGCGCACGACCAGCGGGCTCGTTGAGCAACAGCGGTTGTTTCATCAGGGCAAAGTATGAACGGACTATTCGAAGCGGGCCTTGAGGTTGAGACCTTCATGCAGAGCCGCCAGTGGCGGTTTTGTATCATCGGTGGACTGGCCGTCATCCGCTGGGGTCAGCCGCGGGCAACTCGCGACATTGACATCAGTTTGTTAACGGGCATCGGTTCCGAAGAGTCCTTCGTCGACGAGATTCTAAGCCACTTTCAAGCTCGGCTCGCGGATGCGCGGGAATTTGCCTTGCAAAACCGCGTCCTCTTGGCGAAGGCGTCCAATGGTGTCGCACTTGATATCGCCCTGGCAGCGTTTCCTTTTGAAGAGTTGGCATAGGGAGTCAAACTGAATGCGATTAAGTCTTGCTCGGTGTCAGACTGTAGTCCTTGCCGCCGCGTGCGCCCAGCGTCAGGATTCCTAGCCCAACGAGCATCATCACAATGGCCGCCCAGTACGGCAGCGTGGGTGAGATGAAGAACAGCGGCACGGAGATCAGTGGGCCGGCGATGCGGGCCAGGGCGCTGACGCTTTGGCTGACGCCCATGATGCTGCCTTGCTTGGCCGGGTCGCTGCGGCGGCTGATGAGCGACTGCAGCGACGGCGTCATGAAGGCGAACCCGGTGACTTCGACGGCCGCAGCGACGATCATCAGCGCCAAGTTTGTCGAACTGCTGGCGACGGCCAGCAACACAAAACCTCCGATCGTGATCACGCCGCCGCTGGTGGCCAATGCCACATCGGAAACCCGCCCTGCCAATCGTCGTACGAGGCCGCCTTGCACGAGACTGAGCACCAGTCCGATATAGGCGAAGAACAACAGCACTTGGTGAAACTCGAATCGAAAGCCGCGCTGTTCATCTTTCAGCATTAGCGACAAAGTTTGCTCGAAGCTGCCGAACGACACCACGCTGACGAACGACGTCAGCAGCAACGCCCCAATTGTCGGCGTGGTCAGTGCCTCGCGCCACGAATGGAAACTAAAGGCGTAGTGGGCCGCCGCGTGACTGCCCGGCTTCAACGATTCAGGCAACAAAACGATGGCCAGTAGCAGCGCAACGCCGGACAAAGCCGCCGCCGCGTATCCCGGCCACGGGCTGACGCCGATGTCGGTGGAAAACACCAGCGCCGCGGCACCGATCAGCGGCCCAAACGTGAACCCCAATCCAAACGCGGCGCCGATCAGCGCCATGCCTTTGGTACGAGTCTCCGGTGTCGTGGTGTCGGCGATGTAAGCTTGGGCCGTCGAGATCGTGGCCCCCGCGATGCCCGCGCCGATGCGGGACACGAACAGCCAAAACAAACTTTGCTGCAAGGTGGCCACGCCGAACATGGCATAGAACAACGTCGAACCGCCCAAGCCGATCATCAACACCGGCCGGCGGCCCACGCGGTCCGACAGCCGTCCCCAAAACGGCGCGAACAGAAACTGCATCGCCGAGAAACTGCACATCAACAGCGCGATTATGAACCCGCCTTCGCCTACCCCGAACTGCTTGGCGTAAATCGGCAACAGCGGCAACACCATGCCGAAGCCGAGTAGGTCGATGAAGACCGTCAGGAAGATGACGAGCAGCGAACCTTTGCGAGGATGGTCGGGCATGGCGGGCGGAGAACAGAGGTCAGAGGTCATTCAAAACGCAGTAGTTTGCCGCTGGGGGCTTCGGCGTAGTGTTTGATGTCGATCAGGTTGCCGTCTTGGTCGAACAGGCAGATAGTGTCGCCGGAGTTGGTTAGTGTCATATTGCGGCCGTGGCGGCGAATGACGACGATGCGGCCGCGCGACAGCGTGCCGCTGGGAAGCACTGTTGCATCTTCGGCTCCAATGGTCCAGCGGTTGCCCGATGCATCGCGGATGGTCCAGCCGCGCAGGTCGACCGTTTGGGTGCCGACGTTTTTCAGATGCACTTCTTCGAACAATTCCTCCTCGCCCAGCGGGTTTGGCTCGGCTGCCACAATCCGCAGCGGGCCAGGAGCCGCGTCGGCCGAACCGGCAGCAGCGACCCGCAAAGTCAGGACCACAGGCAAATGATCGGTCAGATAGCTGTACTTATCTTGTGTAATTCGCGGCGGCACGATCTCAATTCCGTTGCGAACGTCGCGCGTGCCGTCGGACAAAGTTACCTGAACCGGATGGTCGAACAGTTCGTCGAGCGTGCGCGAGACGGCAATATGGTCCAGCAATGTGTCGAAACCGTCTTCCCGGAGATCAACATGGGAGAACGGCAGCAGCGCGGCCACTTCGGGTGAACTCTGGAAGCCGCCGATTTGCATTTCCAGTTGCTCCCATTCGTCGAGCGTCGGCCGAATGTCGCCTACGGTCAAGATGCGCATTAACGAACCGCCGGCCACCGGCACGGTCATTTTCATCAGCCGCGAGCGGCCGCGGCCTTGGATATCTTGATCGGGGCGGATGTTCCAGTCTCCGCACACAATCAAGTGCCGCCGTGGCGAAACGGCTTGATGCTTCAGGATGAAGTCGGTGATGGCGTCGACCTCAGCACTTTGCGGAGTCCCGCCGCCCGACTTCAGGTGCAGCGCGATCATGTCGAACGACAACTTCAAGCCGCCGTCGGATTGGACGTCAACCGGCACCAGCCACGGAGAACGATTCTCCTTTGCGGTCAGCGTGCCGGCAGCATTCCGCGGCTGCCGCAACTCGTCAAGCAGTTTCGTTTTCGACGGGTCGATCGAAACTCCACGCGCAGAATTCCACACCACGCCAAATTGCAAATTGCCGTACGGATCGGTGGAATTGTCGTAGTCGATGTTGGTTTGAGTGAATCTCCAAGGCCCGCTGGTTCCGCTGTTGAGATGCTCAACCACTTGTCGCAAACGGTCCGGCTCGCCAGCGCGCGGCTGCACTTCCACCAACACGGCCAAGTCAAGCTGCATGTCGCGAATGGCTTTGGCCAGCGTCGCGGTTAGAATGGCCAAGTCCGCCTCGCGGCCGTTGCCGGCAAAGAAGCTGTCGGCGCCCGGAACCAGATCGATGTGCCGCACGTTCCAAGTGCCGATGCGAACGAATCCAGCACTCAGCGACGGAGCGTCGCTGAAAATGTCCAGCGGCTCTTGTCCGATGCTGGGCTGGCAAAGCAAGAGCGATAGGGCCAGCGGAATAAAGGTGCGCGGCATGTCGGAGTTCTCCGGTATGTAGGACGGATTGGCAATCCGTCCTACTGATTGACGCGTGCCAACCGTGCATCGAAACCCGACGCGTAAGCGAGGGGCATCATCAGACGCTCTCGCTTACGCGACGGGTTTCGATGGGAGCGACGGATCCTTATGATCATTGCATGAGCGATACAGGCTACATCGAACGGCGGCGGCTGGAAAGCCTTGAGCCCGCAGCCTTGTTGCGCTGGCAGCTCGACCGGCTCAACAACCTGTTGAAAACGGTCCTGCCCCAGAACTCGTTCTACGCGGAAAAGCTGACCGGCTTGAAGCTGCCGCTGGAGTCTCATCAGCAGCTTGCCGAATTGCCCTTCACGTCCAAGGACGAACTCGTCCGCGGCCGGCACGACCTCGACGCCGCGGCCAACCTGACCTATCCGCTGGAGCGCTACGTGCGCTATCATCGCACCTCAGGCACTCACGGCCGACCGTTGATTGTGCTGGATACGGCTGACGATTGGCAATGGTGGATCGACACCTGGCAGTTTGTATTGGATGCGGCCGAGCTTGGTCCGCAAGACCGCGTCGTGATGGCGTTTTCTTTTGGGCCGTTCATCGGCTTCTGGAGTGCTCACGACGCAGTTGTCGCACGCGGCGCGTTGGTCATCCCAACCGGCGGCATGGACACGCTGAGTCGTTTGGAAATCATTCGCGGCAGCGGTGCGACGGCGGTGTTTTGCACGCCCAGCTATGCACTGCGCATGGCCGAAGTCGCTGCCGACAACAACGTTCATCTGACGGCGCTGCAAGTTCGCAAGATCGTGGTCGCCGGCGAACCTGGTGGGTCGCTTCCCGCCGTTCGCGATCGGATCGAAGCGGCCTGGAACGCCAAAGTGATTGATCACGCCGGCGCATCGGAAGTCGGCCCGTGGGGATACGCCGAGATCCATGGCCGAGGGCTGCGCGTCGTGGAAAGTGACTTCATCGCCGAGTTTCTGTCAGTGGAATCGGGGCGACCGGCGGGCGAAGGAGAATTGTCGGAACTGGTGCTGACGACGCTGGGCCGCGCGGGCTGCCCGGTGATTCGCTATCGTACGGGCGATTTGGTTCGTCCTACGTGGAAGGTGCCAGGCACAAACCGCTTCGTGCTCTTAGAAGGCGGCGTGCTGGGACGCTCGGACGACATGCTGATCATCCGCGGCGTGAACGTGTTTCCCAGTTCCGTCGAACAGATTTTGCGGAGCTTCCCCGAAGTCGTCGAATACCGCATGACAGCGCAGAAGGCGGGCGAAATGGACGCGTTGTCGATAGAAATCGAGGACCATCTGAATGATCCGCAACGAGTGGCCACAGAACTGCGGCTGCGGCTCGGATTAAATGTCGACGTTCGCTGCGTCCCTATCGGCTCGCTGCCACGCTTCGATGGGAAAGGAAAACGGTTTGTCGACGAGCGATCGTGAATCCTACCTCCGTGGCTGTCCTGAATCCGTGGGGACAAAATACCGTCGATCACCCCACCGATTCAGAACGGCCACGGAGGGAAGATATGAGTGGCAACGACGACTTGAGGAAGGTGCGAATGACGAGAAACTTCGTGGACCACGTCACCGAACTTAGGCGGCAGTTTCCGGCATTGGCACGAGAAGTCGATGGTCAGTCGGCGGTGTTTTTCGATGGACCGGCCGGTACGCAAGTTCCGCGGCGCGTGATTGACGCCGTGAGCGATTATTTTTCGCATCACAACGCCAATCACGGAGGTCAGTTTGCCACCAGCCGCGAAAGCGATGCGTTACTCGATGAAGCCCAGCGGGCATTGGCTGATCTCGTCGGGACCGACGATCCTGACACGATTGCCTTTGGCCCGAACATGACTACGCTGACGTTTGCCTTGTCGCGGGCGCTGAGCAAGACATGGCAAGCGGGCGACGAGTTGATCGTCACGCGGCTGGATCATGACGCAAACGTCACACCCTGGGTCTTAGCAGCACGCGACGCGGGGGCGACCGTAAAGTTTGTCGAGTTGCATCGCGAAGATTGCACGTTGAACCTGTTTGACTTGCAAACGAAGTTATCGGACCGGACAAAGTTAGTCGCCGTGGGCTGCGCGTCGAACTCAGTTGGCACGGTCAATCCCGTGCAAGAGATTTGCACGTGGGCGCACGATGCCGGCGCGCTGGTGTTTTTGGACGCCGTGCACTTCGCGCCGCACGCGCTGATTGACGTGCAATCGTGGAACTGCGATTTCTTGGCCTGCTCGGCTTACAAATTCTTCGGTCCGCACGTGGGCGTGCTTTGGGGGCGCCGTGATCTGCTGGAAGAATTGCCCGCGTACAAAGTTCGTCCCGCGCCCGATACGCTGCCCGGCAAGTGGATGACCGGCACACAGAGCCACGAAGGAATCGCCGGCGCACTGGCGGCCGTCGATTACTTGGCAGACATCGGGCGGTTGGTTTCGTCCAACGACCAGCTTGGCCGCCGCGCTGCGTTGCAAGCGGCGTTTCAAGCGGTCGGCCAATACGAGCGGTCGCTCGTCAGCCGGTTGCTTGCTGGTCTGGCAAGATTAGACAAGGTGAAAGTCTGGGGCATCACGGATGAAGCGCGGCGTGGCCAACGGCTGCCGACGCTGTCGATCACTCACGCGAACATGAAGCCAGCCGAGTTAGCCGACCACTTGGGCCGCCGCGGCATTTTTGTCTGGCACGGCAACTATTACGCGTTGCAACTCACGGAAACACTCGGGCTGGAGCCTGACGGCATGGTGCGAATCGGGTTGGTGCATTACAACACGGCGGACGAGTTCGATCGGTTACTGGTGGAATTGGCCAAGTTGCAGTGAGTCAATCCAGGCGCGTTTGATATTACCCATGAACGTGTATCCCACGAAGCTTCAGCGAACAGGCGAGAATCGATTGCTCATCGAGTGGAGTGACGGGCAGAAGCGCGAGTACACCTTTCGCCAACTGCGCGACGCCTGCCCGTGTGCGACGTGCCGTGAAAAGCGTGCCGAGAAAAAGCCCACGCTGTTGCCCGTCCTCTCGACGGCGGAACTCCAACCGCTGAACGTCGCGGGCATGAAGCCGGTCGGCAATTACGCCTACACGATCGCCTTCAGCGACGGCCACGACACGGGGATTTATACGTTCGATTTGCTGCGATCCTTGGGAAAAGACGTTTCGTAGCGGCCAATTCGCCGAGCGTTTCGGGCATGTAGCGGTAGGGCGCAAGCCCTCCGGTCTC
>JBGTKH010000164.1:0-10854 GCA_041744735.1 Pirellulaceae bacterium
TGCCCGGCGCGCCCGAAGCGTACGAAATGACCGGACTCGATTGCACGATCATCATGCACCCGCAGGTGTGGAAGGTCAGCGGGCATTACGACTTGTTTTGCGACCTGATGTCAAACTGCACGGAAACCAAGAAACTCTATCGGTTCGACCACCTGAAGGGACGATGGGCGGAGTATCGGGGAAAGCGTGTCTTTGTTACGACTGATGCCGATGGAGACGAAGGGCTCGCGCAGGTTCACGAGAAAGGGCTGAAGTACTTTGGAGTAAGAAAAAGTCACGCCGACGAGATTACGTGGGGAACGGGAATTCACGGCGGTCTCAAGTACAAATCAGGTGCAACTTTGAGTTGGACAAATGATGACCCTATCGAAGGCCTTCTACCAGTCACGGCAGCCGACTCATTCGAGAACGTGCTGGCCCCGCACGCCTCCAAGCAAGGAACTCTTGCCCCGCCGCGCGAGTTCAACTTGATGTTCAAGACCAGAATCGGTGCTCTTGGCGGCGAGGAAGATACAGCCTTTCTGCGTCCCGAAACCGCGCAGGGCATCTTCGTTAACTTCAAAAACGTCTGCGACAGCACGCGCGTTCGCATTCCGTTCGGCATCGCACAGATGGGCAAGAGCTTTCGCAACGAGATCACGCCTCGCAACTTCACGTTTCGCTCGCGCGAGTTCGAGCAGATGGAAATCGAATTCTTCTGCCATCCCAATTCGTCGCACCAGTGGTATCAATACTGGCGCGACCGGCGGCTGAAGTGGTACACCGAACTAGGTTTGGCCGGCGAGCGGTTGCGGCTGCGCGAACATCACGCGGAAGAACTCAGCCACTATTCGACCGGCACCGCCGACATCGAGTACGCCTTTCCCTTTTTGCCGGCCGGCGAGTTCGGCGAACTGGAAGGCATCGCTCACCGCGGCGATTTCGACCTGCGCAGCCACATGGAAGGCAAGCTGGACGAGAAGAAACGGCCGCTCGAAGTGCAGCTCGGCCCCGACGGCAAGCCCAAATGGCGCGGCAGCGGCAAGGATTTGACTTATCGTGACGACATCTCGGGCGAGCGTTACACGCCGCACGTGATCGAACCGTCGGCCGGCGCCGACCGAGCCACGCTGGCGTTCCTGTGCGAAGCGTACACGGAAGACGAAGCGCCGGACGAAAACGGCAAGATGCAAACTCGCGTGCTCTTGAAACTGCACCCGCGGATCGCGCCGGTCAAAGCGGCCGTGTTTCCGCTGGTCAAGAAGGACGGCATGCCCGAGGTCGCTCAGCAGATCTACCGCGCGTTGAAACGGCATTTCAACGTCTTCTACGACGAGAAAGGCGCCGTCGGCCGCCGCTATCGCCGCCAAGACGAAGCCGGCACGCCGTTCTGCATCACCGTGGACGGCCAGACGCTGCAAGACCAAACCGTCACCATCCGCGACCGCGACACGCTGCAACAGTGGCGTGTGAAGGTGGACGATTGTGTTGCGGAAGTGAAAAACCGGATACAATAGATTGACCTAATTCCTGCGGAATGATCCATGGACCCAATTCAAATTCTCGGCCACTTACATCGAGAACCATTCCAGCCGATTCGCGTGTGCCTGTCGGACGGTTCGTCGTATGAGGTTACGCATCCGGAGTTGGCCTTAGTCACTCGCACCGAGGTGGCGATTGCTATCAGGCCGGCGGCGGGCAAGTTGCCCGATCATATGGTCTATTGCGACCCACTGCACATCACTCGTATCGAACCGCTAAACGGCGCTAAATCGAAATCAGCGTCGAAAAAACGTAGGGCTTAGCGATCGACGTTTGATGAAACCCGCCATCAGCCAAGTCTGCTGTCTCAATTCGCCGTTTGAGAAAGACGTCGCCGATTTCGCGGCCGGGCACTGCGGGGCGATCGAAGTTTGGTTGACGAAGTTGGAAACGTTTCTTCAATCGCATGCGGTGGATGACGCGCGGCGGCTGTTGGACGAGCATGAGTTGACGGCGCCGGCGGCCAGTTATCAAGGCGGATTGTTGACGAGTCAGGGCGAGGCGCGACGAGAAGCGTGGGAGTTGTTCGGCCGGCGGCTGGATTTGTGCAAGCAGCTTGGAATCGGCACGTTGGTAGTTGCGTGTGACATTGCGGGGCCGTTGACACAGCAGGATATCGAGCGAGCCCAGATGTCACTCACGCAGGCGGCGCAACAGGCGGGCATGCGCGGCGTCCGTGTCGCTCTTGAATTTCAGGCGCGGGCGGCGTTTGGTAACAATTTGCAAACGGCCACGGCGTTGGTGGCGGAAGTCGGGAGCCCGCATCTGGGAATTTGCTTGGATGCATTCCACTATTACACCGGCCCGAGCAAGCCCGACGATTTGGCTCACCTGACCAAGGACAACTTGTTTCACGTCCAATTCTGCGACCTGGCCGACGTGCCGCGCGAATTTGCCGCCGACTCGGACCGCATCCTGCCCGGCGACGGCGACATTCCGCTGGGGCCGATCATCGACCACTTGCAGGCGATCGACTACCAGGGACTCGTCTCGCTGGAACTAATGAACCCGCAGATCTGGCAAATCCCCGCGCTGCAACTCGGCGAGATCGGCACAACGGCGCTGCGAAAACTGCTTGGGCAAGCCGCGCAATAAAAAACGCGGGCCGGAGTGGCTGGCACTTCGACCCGCGTGAAGTTTACGCATTCGTTGCAACTACTTCGCCGATGATTCCGGCTTCTTCTCGCCTTCCGGTTTCTTGTCGCCTTCCGGTTTCTTCTCGCCTTCCGGTTTCTTGTCGCCTTCCGGTTTCTTGTCGCCTTCCGGCTTCTTGTCGCCTTCCGGCTTCTTGTCGCCTTCCGGCTTCTTCTCGCCTTCCGGCTTCTTGTCGCCTTCCGGCTTCTTGTCGCCTTCGGGCTTCTTGTCGCCTTCCGGCTTCTTGTCGCCTTCGGGCTTGGCTTTCGGCTTCTGCTCGCCTTCCGCCTTGTCCTTCGGCTTCTGCTCGCCTTCCGCTTTGGCCTTCGGCTTTTGTTCACCTTCGGGCTTGGCTTTGGGCTTTTGCTCGCCTTCCGGCTTGGCCTTCGGCTTTCCTTCACCGGCCGGCTTCTTGCCTTCGGCGCCTTCCTTCTTAGCGCCGAGTTGTTCGCGCTGCTCGGGAGTCAGGACAGCCAAGATTTCCTCATGCAGCGCGCCGTGCAGTTTCTTCAATTCGCCCTGAGCGGCTTCGATGGCGGCTTGTTGTTCGGCAGTGGGCTTGAACGCCACGGCGGCCTTCAGTTCTTCGCCTTCCTTGCCGGCTTCTTTGGCCTTCTTAATCGCTTCGGCCTGAGCCTGCTTCTGCTCATCGGTGATGATGGACTTCTGCTTGGCTTGAATTGCTTCAGCCTTCTCGGCGTACTTGGCCACGATCGCTTTGACCTTCTGGGTCTGTTCGTCCGTCAGCTTGGCCTTTTCCAGCTTTTGTAGCACGGCCGTTTCCAGCGACGAAGCCTTCGACTCCTTAGCTTCCTTTGCAGGCTTTTCCTTATTGCCCTTCTCGGCATCCCCGGCCGACAGCGGGGCGGCGATCGAAAACACGAGCGTCAACAACAACGCTGACTTGACAACATTCTTCATCGTACGGTCTCCAGTGTGAGAGGAATCATAGCTCCGGACGGTTCCTAACCAGCCGGTAACCTACGGGCAAACTTTGCGGAAATCCAATTCCGAATTTCGACAGGTGCAAAGAGAACCCCGGTTGTGTCACGAACCGGGGTTCTCGTGAGGGGCACTTCGTTCGTCTTCTCGTAACGGAACTCGTGAGAATTCCGAAGTTTCACAACTTCGGCTACGGTTACAGTTAGGCAAATAGGCTGCGAATCACGTTACCGTTGCGGACGATCATGATCGGCCGGCCGGTGTTGCGGTGATATTCCTTCTGGTGGTCGATACCGAGGCTGTGATAGTACGAAGCAGCCACGTCGTCCGGCGAGATGGCCTCGTTGGCCGGCAGTGTCGCTTTGTCGTCGCTCTCGCCGATCACTTGGCCGCCGTGAACACCGCCGCCAGCCAGCAACATGAACATGCAGCGCGGATAGTGATCGCGGCCGCCTTCAGCGCTGCGGGTGTTGATCTTCGGCGTGCGGCCGAATTCGCCCGTGACGTACACGGCGGTCGAATCCAGCAGGCCCTTCTGTTCCAGGCCGTTCAACAACGCGGCCAAACCAACATCCAATTTCGGCAGCAGATTCGTTTTCAGCTTTGTGAAGTTGTCTTGGTGCGTGTCCCAGCCGCCGAGCGTCAGCGTGACGAACTTCACACCGGCGTCGACCAAGCGAGTGGCCAACAAGCAGCTCACGCCGAACGGATCTTCACCGTATGGCTTGGCGAATGCGGGCGACTCTTGGCTGATGTCAAACGCATCGCGCGACCGCTTCGAGGTGATGATCGCGTGAGCCTGTTGTCCGAAACGATCCAGACCTTCCAGCAGTTGGCTTTCGGCTTCCACGCCCTTGAACGTACGGTCCAGGTCGCTCAACAGGTTCTGACGCTTCTCGACTTCGGCCACAGTCAGGCCGCCCGACAGCGCGATGCCGCGGACGCTGAACGGCACACCGGCCCGCGGAGTGGCGGCGGTGTTCAGCGGAGCGTATTGTACACCCAAGAATCCCGCGCGTTGATTGCTGTTGGGAATCGCGACCGAAGTCGGCAGGTCAGCAGGCGATTGCATTTCCTTGGCGACGACCGCGGCATAACCAGGATACTCGAGCGAAGGCAGCGGCTTGTTGCCCGTGTTCACGTACTCGGTGCCCAATTGATGAGCGCCCAACGTGTGCGTGACGCCGCGGATGATGGCGAACGTGTCGGCACAGCGGGCCAAGTTCGGCAGGTGTTCCGAAATCTCGACGCCCTTCGCGTTGGTCTTGATCGGGTTGAACGAGCCGCGGTATTCGCTGGGCGCGTTCGGCTTCAGGTCGAAGGTGTCCATGTGCGACGGGCCGCCCGTCAGGTTGATGAAAATACCGGCTTTGGCATTGCCGCCGTTCACTTCGCCGGCTTCCGCCATTCGCAGATAGCTGGCCAGCGTCAGTCCGGCGCCGCCCAGCACGCCAACCTTCAAAAAGTCACGTCGCTTAACCCCATCGCAAGTTCGGTGCATCGACATATTTGTTAGTCCTTTCGAGAATGAATGATTCGCAGTTCTTGTTCTGTGGGTATGTTCGTTCTGGTCTGTCTATTTCCTGGTTCCCAAGCTCCGGGTTGGGAACCTATGTCATCCCGTGCCTCCTTGTTAGTGGTTCACGATGAATTCCTTGGTGTTCAGCAGCGCCCAGAGCACGCCGCGAAGCCCTTCGATCCTGTCGTCGCACTCCTCGATATACAGCAACGAGCGGCTCAACTCCTCGTCGTTCGGCAGGCGGCTCAAGCTTCTCAGATAGGCTTGCCGTACGAGTTCGGCGGTATCGGTGTTCTGAGTCTTCGACTCGCGAGCAACCTGATCCAGCCAGCCGGCGCGGCTGCGGTCGATCATCGACAGCATGTCGCGGTCGTTTTGCAGAAACACGGTTTGCAGCAAACTAGGTTCCATCGAACGGTCGCAATCGCAATTGGTCTCGCGGATCGAACGGCCAAAGACCGACAAAGCATAGGCCGGTCCTGCATTGGCCTGATTGCGGTTACTTGCTGCGGGAATCGCAATCGCACGATTCGTAACATCGTGCCGCATTGTCGCGGCGATTTGATCCGACGCCGTGGCCTGCTGAATGGCATCGTAGGCGATCTCGGCAGGCATGCGGCGCGGGACGGCGCGGCTGAAGTTCTTCTCATCCAGACGATTTGTGTCGTTGGGCTGCCAGCTCAACTGATACGTCCGGCTGTTGGCGATGGTACGATGCACCCACTTCATGTCGAAGCCGCTCTCGATGAAGCCTTGGGCCAAGTAATCCAGCAGCGCCTTGTTGCTCGGCGGATTGGCCAGGCTCAGATCATCCGGCGGTTCGACGATGCCCACGTTGAAGTATGACGCCCATACGCGGTTGACAAACGCCGGAGCAAAAAACCGATTGTCCTTGCCACGCAGCCAGTCCATTACGATCTGTCGCGGATCGCCGGCGGCCGTTTGAACGTCGACAACTTCGCCACCAAGCAGCTTGGCATTGTCAAACATCGGATATTCTTCATCCGGGTTACGGCTGCGTTGGATGCGATTGCTGACATAGACCTCGGGAAAGGGCACGGTCTTGCCCTGCTTAATCAAACTGGGAATGGCCTGCCGCAGTTCGTTGCCTCGCAAACTGCTGATTCCCAACTTCGCGACAATGTCGTTGTATTCCTTGCGAGCATCCGGCGTCGCACCGTTTCGTCCTGCAGCGACGGTCGCAAAGAAGTTCTTGAACTGGTGGAAGTCGTCCTTCGACCACTGGTCGAACGGATGCTTGTGGCACTGGGCACACTGAATCCGAATGCCCATGAACGAGTAGGCAAACGCAACGGCGCGGGCTTCAATTTCCGTGAAGTCGCGGCGCTGCCAGTAATAGGTCATGCTCGGCAGTTCGGCGTAGCTCGCGCCTGATCCTTGCCGATAAACGTCGGTCATTTCCTTGCAGAATTCGGTGTAGCTCTGGCCAGGCTGACGGCTCGAGGCGGCTACGATGCCCTCGCACAATTCGTCGTATGGAACGTTCTCGGACACGCGCTTGTATAT
Organism: Pirellulaceae bacterium; assembly: GCA_041744735.1. Classification (GTDB taxonomy): domain Bacteria; phylum Planctomycetota; class Planctomycetia; order Pirellulales; family Pirellulaceae; genus JBGTKH01. Next base: position 6,644 of record JBGTKH010000164.1, read on the forward strand.
CCACTCATACCATTCCTTCGAAGCGCTGCCGCGAACGGGCGAGACATTATTCAACTGCTGTTCGTTGTTGCCGGTAAAGTCGCAGAGCTTGGTGGTCCACCAAGCGGCGTAAGCCGGCGTCTCCAACAACTCGTCGATTTTCTTCGACCGTTTTTTGGGGTCGTTATCGGCCAGGAACGCTTGAACTTCCTGAGCGGTCGGCAGCGTGCCGGTCATATCCAGGCTGACGCGCCGCAGAAACTCCTCGTCGCTGGACAACTGCGAGGGCACGACGCCCAACTTCTTCAGCTTCTCGACGACCAACTCATCCACCGTCGTCGGCGTGGGCACCTTGGGATACTTTGGCCCGACTAAATCCGACGACGGACGAATCACCGGTACGGCGACGACGGCCTTGTCGTAGGACACGATCACATGCGTGTCACCCGACTCGTTTGCGGTCATCGATCCGAGTTCGTCAATCGCGGCGACTTGTTCGTTGTTGGTTGAGAAACGACACAGCTGCGTGACGTCTTCCTGCGTGCCGTCGGCCCACACGGCGATGGCTTGCAATTGCACCTTCTGGCCCGACTTGCTGAGCAGCACTTCCGGCGGAACAATTTCCAGCCGAGTTAACGCGTGGACATCGTCCTTATCGAACTTTGCGCCGTCTTCGATCCAGCGGCGGATCACGTGGTGCTGCCAACTCCCCTTCTCGTATCGCAGTCCGCCTTCGTGCTCGTCGGCGCTGGTGGGCTTGAAGACGATCAGGCTGTCGTCCGGCTCCTTGACGTCGACACGCGGACTTTCGCTGGCGGTGAGAGCTTCGTAGTCCGCATTGAAATCGTAACCGAACAGCGACAGCCGGAAGCCGCCCTGTCCTTGGAACGAACCGTGGCAAGCGCGGCCGTTACAGCCCAGCCGGCCAACCAGTGGAATCACGTGCCGCTGGAAGCTCGGTGCCTCGCCGGCATTTTCGCTGGCGAAGCGCTGGTTAATCGGCGGCAATACTTCGTCGGCCGCCAATGCGGCACGCGCGGCGAACAACGTGCCGCAAAACATCAAAGTCAGACTGGTGAATCGATGGAGTATCCGCATGTTTTCCCTCCAGGAGTAATTGTGCGGTGAAAGTAAGCGCTACGAAGTAAATCGTGTCAGTTTCAGTACAGGCGGGGTAATAGTCAGGCGGGTTAGGGTCACGGTCGGCGAACCCTATTTCGGGCTGCCGGCGCCGGGCGATTTGGTCGTCGTGCCGACTCCCTTACCCGTCACGGTCTTCAAAGTACTAGTATTATCTTTGTTCGATCCACTTTTCAAGTCTTGCGTCAACCACAACAACTGTTTTTCGATCTGCTGTTGCCGGTCGCTGCCGAGCCGCTCGATTTGCTCGTCGAGCTTCTCCAGGCGGTCCGCTAACCGATCGCGGTCGCGCTGCAAGATGGCCCGTTGCAAGTCAACCTGCTCACCCAGCGACGCTCGCAACTGTTCGCGCAGCGCGGGGTTGTCGCCCATCTTTAAGCGGGCGGCCAACAGTTGACTTCGCGACTGCGATTTCCACAAGTCCAGTTCCAACTGATAACGTTCAAAGTCGCGTTCTTGCGTCGTTGCCAACCGCTCGCTGATGCGGAACAAATCGCGCACCGCCTTTTGATATTCGCTGGACCGGTTGTCTTTCAGATACACGAGTAAGGCAGCCAACTCGGGGTGATGTTGCTGCACAAAGGTCATCGCCGCCGCCTCGCGTTCGGGAGTCACGCCGGGCAAATGCTTCGGCGACAAATCCATTGCCGCGCCGTTTTGCTTCGACACGTCATGCTGACCGTTGTCGGCCAGCAGCGACGCCGCGGTGAACAGCAAGATTGCCACAGACAATAATGACCAGGCATGTTTCATTGAATGACGACTCGTATTACTCTTTCACGTCCGTGCTTGATTTACTCATCATGCCCGACACCGCGGCCAGCATCCAATCGGGAGCAGCCACGGTCGAACCTTCATCCACCAATACGTCCGAGAGCGGCAGATCGTCGGCGATGTACGGATCGTCCGGGCCAGCGCTGTCAGCAGCCAATGCCCACGTCCAAGACCCTTCGCTGCCAACTTCCAATTCGGCGCGCGTCTGACTCCAAGCGATCGCCAAATCGGGAGACGCCGTCTTGCGCACTGCAACGCCACCATCCGCAGATTCGTCCGATTGTTGGCCCACCATCGGACCAATCACAAAACCCTGGCAAACAAAAACCAAAGCTAAGCAGGCCGCCGCTCCCATCGACAACCAAGCGACCCGTCGCATCCACCGGCTGCGATGCGGACGTTCCACCGAAGGCGCCGCAGCCACGGTCAATTCCTCGACTGCGCCAGCCACCGCGATTGCTTCCGTCAACTCGACCGCGCTGGCCACGGCCTCGCGAGCCGGTTGGCTGTCCGCCAATTGCTGCTCGAACTCGGCTCGCTCGGCGTCCGAAAACTCGTCCGCGATATAACGGAACGCGAGCCAATCGAGATGGTTTCGTTCTTCGGTTGTCATGAATTGCATTTGCCCCCAATTTAGTCTTCGTTATGCCCTGCGAGTTTCTTTCTTAGCTTCGCCAGCGCTGTTCTCATTCGACCCAGCGCCGTGCCCAGGGGGATTCCTAACTCCTCGGCGATCACGGCGAATGTCTTATCTTCGTAAATTCGCATCCGTACGACCTGACGCTGCTCGGCAGGCAACTCGTCGAGTGCCGCCCGAACCTGTTCCACCGCTTCGAGGCGGACCAGCGGAGCATCGGCCGAACCTGTCGATGAGTCCCGCGTCCACGCCAAGCGGCGAACCACTTTGTCGCCGACCGCCTGCCGTCGGCGAATGGCCATCGCTTCGTTGTACGCCACCCGGAAGAGCCACGCCTTGCGAGATTCTTCCCGCGTTTCGTGACCCCGCTCGACCAGCTTGACGAACGCCGCTTGCAGCACATCGCTGGCCAGTTGCGAATCTCGCAAGACACCCAGCAGAAACCGCTTCAGCTCGTCGCCGTACTCGACATACAGCCGCGCGACGATGGCGGGATCAAGTTTGCCTTCGTCCTCGGCAGTCAACGGGGCGCTCCTGCCGAATCTCGGCACTCGGCCATCACTTACCTCCAAGATGCGCAACCCGCGGCATCTATTGGACCACGAACCAAAATTGCCCGGAATTCACCTCGAACCGCTGCGAAAATTGCCAAACTCATCGCCATTTAACCCCATTTTGGAGTGCGGCGACTCGTCGCCGCTTTCGGACTCTTGGATTCCTTCCGAACGCACACCAGACCTTCCACCCTCGTGTCGCGCATCCCACGCTTGTAATCCGCAGTGTAAGCAAGGGAGCACCTTCAATATAGCGCCTTCGCACGCGGCCAGCGACAGGGCCTCGAACTTGTTCGGCTGGTCTATGTTGGTTTGCCAGCGGACGGCGCCTTGCTGTTCCAGCACCGACGCCAAGTTTTGGCATCGCCCCGCCCAACTCGCCGGTTGCCCATTTGCATCACGTCTACGATAATGTCGCACTTGTAAGGCTTGAAGACAAAAATCCGATAGTTTTCCCAACGTGAAACTCATCCGCAATCTCGACGACCTGCCGGCCCAACTGCGCGGCGGAGCGGTGACGATCGGCAATTTCGACGGCGTGCACCGCGGGCATGCGCGAATTGTGGAGCGGCTGATGGCAAAGGCGCGCGAGCTGGATGGGGCGGCGCTGGTGTTCACGTTCGACCCGCATCCGGTGCGGCTGCTGCGGCCCGATTCAGCGCCGCCGCCGCTGACTTGGACCGACCGCAAGGCCCAATTGCTCGGCGAATTGGGAGTTGATTCGATTATCGCTTACCCCACCGACGAGGCGCTGCTGGCACTGTCCCCCGACGAATTTTTCAACCGCATCGTGCGAGAGCAGCTCGACGCGCGAGCCATGGTCGAAGGCCCGAATTTCTTCTTCGGCCACAACCGCGAAGGTAATATCGACGTGCTCGGCCGGCTGTGCCGCAACACCGGGATTTCATTGGACGTCGTCGAGCCACTGGTCGTGGGCGACGAATTTGTCTCCAGCAGCCGCGTACGTAAACTGATCCAACAAGGCCACGTGGCAGAAGCGCGTGAACTGCTCACGCACCCCTATCGCATCCGCGGCATGGTCACGCACGGCGACGCCCGCGGCGCGAAGATCGGCTTCCCGACCGCCAATGTCGACGCCATCGACACGCTGCTGCCCGCCGAAGGCG